>JAUWLS010000025.1 GCA_030613565.1 Candidatus Shapirobacteria bacterium
TGAATATCGTCATTATTTGAAGCCTGAAATCTTAATAAGTTGGCGTCGCTAGAGCTGTTATTAGCTTCAATTTGCAATTTAGCATTTACAGAGTTAGTACCAATTCCCACACTGTCTAAAACTTCAGTCAAACGAACTGTACTACCATCATCCGTCCAACCACCTCCGGTACTAATAGCACTCCAACTCAACACTCCACTGCCGTTGGTTTGCAAAGCTTGGCCACTAGTACCATCAGCATTGGGTAAAATCCAAGTAACATTGGTGGTAATACTATCTGGGGATTTAAAACCAACATAGTTAGTGCCATTGGCAACTAACTCCATATATTGCATTGCTCCAGTATTGCCGGCACTTGTCCCATATGGGTGTATCCGAAGTGCGTTGGTGGTGCTTGGTGTAATCTCAAGCCTGGCAGTTAGGCTTTCACTATCAATACCCACGCCAACATTACCTGAAGAATTAATTATCATTTGGGTATTTCCACTGTTGCCTAAACGAAGACTATTGGGAGTTAAGTTTAATAATTTTAAATCTCCCGCATCATGATAAAGCGTTGCCACTCTAGTTGTGTCTTCATATAAACTCAAACCAACATCTCCAGAACCTGGTTCTGACATTACACTTAATATGCTATGACCTCCATCACGATATAGAGTAAGAGCACTACCTGCAACAATTGGAATTGTCGAGTTTGCTTCACCAATTCCCATTCGACCAGAACTATCAAATCTAGCCCTTCGTAATCCATTTGTATGAAAACTAATACCGGTATTATTTAAAGTAGCTATCTCCAAATCACTCGTATCTCCACCCGAACCAATTTGTTTTAAAATTGTATGATCAAGTTCCATAAATTGTAGATAGCCTGGATCTCCGCTAATTCCATCTGATACAATGTTGAAATAATTCTCTCCCTCTGTTCCCCAATAGGCATTATACCCATTCATCACAAATCTCTCTGTTCCTCCTGTATCAAATCTGATGATATCTTCATCGGCCGATTCTTCAACTTGAATGCCTGTATCACCATCAGCATCCCAAAGTGAAGTTCCAACCTTACTATCTACATAAGCTTTATCTACCAAAGAACGAATTGTGTAAACACTGGAGTAATCAGCAGCGTATTCAATCCCATGCTCCGGAGCATATACATCAAAATCTGTTGCAGATAAGAGCAGTCTTGTGGCAGTGATTTGCAAACCAGAAGATGGCATTGCCGCAGTAATACTCCCAACGTTATTGCCGTTTGTATTAAAATATATTGATGAGTCACCTCCGCCAATCGCATCACCATTTAATATTAGGTGAGCATCATATCCATCACCGGTACCATCATCTCCATCTATTAACAAAGTAGCAGCTGCTCCCCAAGAATCTCCACCCAAAATATTAAAGGCACGTGTCGCTCTCGCATCAATTTGACCAACAGCCAATCTACCGTCATTATAAATAACCATCCTCTCATTACCTGCAGTATCAAACCTAATGATATCTTCATCCGCACTTTCCTCAACTTGAATACCTGTGTCTCCGTCTGTGTCCCAGATAGAATCACCACCGCTAGCTGCTCCGATCAAAGCCCCATTCCAATAAAGATTACCCCCCACATTATAAAGTTTGTCAGTTGTAGTCGATGGAGCTGTAATTTGAGCCACAGATACTGAGCCATCATTGTTGACTACAAATAAATCAGCATTACTACTATTACCAAAGTGAATGAGGTCGCCCGATCCAAACTGTCGTCCCCACAGTAAAGGATCACTTGTTGAATATGAAGAAAGAGTACCTGTTTCAAAATATGATTTTTCACCAACACAATTGCAGTGATCTCCATCGCTGTCGGCGGTTCCGGTGTCAGCCGAGTTGTTGCCAGCACAAGTTCCAGCTATTCCACCGACAGTCATAGTGCAAGCTTCTCCAGTTATAATTTCACAACCATTTCCACTTCCCCCCGTGTCAATATTAGTATCTCCATCATTGTTGTCAAAATCAATGTTGCCTGATTGACAACCACAAACAGCATTGCTACTAGCGCAGTGAGTAATCCAGGCATGTCCACCACAACTAGACGTCCCATGGTACTCAGACTCACAGCCATTGCCAACACTTGCACCAGAAGAATTACAGTCAAAATAATTGGAACTACTGCCAGAGGTGCCTGTACCACTCACGGAGTCGTATCTGCAAGTGCAGTTTCCAGAACTGCCAGAACAACCCAAGTGCGTACCATGACTAGAAATTCCGCAACTATCACCATCATGAATTTCACAACTCTCATCATCGTCATTGCAATCATGGTAACCAGTGTGGCAACTATCATTACATTTATATGAATTAGGGTTTTGAGCGAAAGTGTCTTCCATACAAATTGTATCTCTGTGCCAACCAACACACTCTGGGTCTCGATTGCACCAAAATCCGCCACTATTATCACAATAGGGTTGAGAAGCATCGACCACAGCGTAGCAATCAACTACATAGCCACCACTAGTAATGGACCCATATTGAGTATTGGATGGAGAACTATTAGAGCTAGGGGGATTGAGGGTGGAAGTTTGATAACACTGGGCATTGCCACCATCATCACCACAAATTTTTAAAGCTCCTGGGCAACTTTGTCCAGGAAAGTTGGTGTCATCTTTCTTGGGGCAAGTATTAGGATTTGTTTTCCAATTACTGGCAGCATAAACAATACCACCGTTAACTTGTAAACCAACTACTAAAGTAATTAGTATAATTACAAACTTTGTTAGTATGGGCAGTTTGTTTTTCATTTTATTGACAACAACTAAGTGGCATTTGAGTTTCACAACTCACTAACCAACCCTTTCCACCTCCACTACTATCATAACTCCAATAAGCACCGAGTTGATCAGTGTCACTAGTGGTCCAACCACTACAATCATTAGACTTGGAAGTGTATCCAGGGGGCCCTTCTGCTATCCAAGCATCATTGGCAAAACCAGCAATATCTTGCTGGGCAATAAATTGGATTACTTCATCGGTTCTGCAAAAATGACTTCCTGAGAAGCTTGAGTTGCAAATATCATTGGCAGCTTGATAGCCAACTTTACCATTACTAGTGAGTGATCCGTTGTATGAAGTTGTTGTTTTACTAATGATAGTAACTGCAGCACTGCCAGCCGTTCCAGTTGCCCCGGTATTACCTTTATCTCCGGTGTCACCCTTGGCTCCTGTTGAGCCAGCCGTTCCAGTATTTCCAGTGTCACCTTTATTTCCTTGATCTCCGTTGGTTGCTAAATTTTGGGAAATAATTCCATCTCTAGTTTCAGTAAGGGCTTGACCTTCTTTTTCTTGACTTAATAATTCGATTTGTTGAGCTAAATTGTTTGTTAAAGCAGAAAACTTTTTATTGAGAAAAGATAAAGGAACTACAATTAACAATATCAATACAATAATTAATACTACAAACAATGTTTTTTTTGCAAATGCGGAATGTTTGGATGACCGATGCTTTAACATATTATCATTTTGCTCCCTCAATATTAACTTTGCCGAATGGCTACATTCGCATTCGAAACACAATACCCTTAACTAATAACTCTAATTTTAACATCTCTTGGGGAGTGAGGTAATGTAGTGTTTTTCTCGGTCGGTTGTTAATCTCCCCAAACGATATCGTCTAGTTCAACTTGGCTTAAGTTTTCAAAACTTGTCTTTTTAGGCAGGTATTGATTCGTCTGGGATCTTTATGATGGAGTAGTTGTTGGATCTGAATTCTATTAAGAAACCGGAAGCGATAAAGTAGTAGAAGAATTTGAAGTTGTTTGGGTGTAACTTTTTCCATAGCTTTTGATAACTATGAGCAGACAATTAAGTTTAGTTAGTGGTCTTATGGTGGGAGTATATCATTCCCTCCCCTTATTTATAAGGGAATGGGGGTAAAAGAAAAAGTAAGAAAGACGGTAATATCAAGCAAATATCAAATCAAATTGTCCTAGCAGGTAGGAGCAGAAATTAGAACTAAAAAACTCAAGTATAATTGCCTAAAGAAAAACAAGATGTAATAATTCACATAAAGAGTAGTTATATGAAATTACAAAAATCTTTTAATTAATGAAAACCTCATTTTTCAAGAAAACATTGATACGTATTATAATAATTGTTGGTGTGCTTTTGCTTTATAATCAATTTGTTGCGCCAATATACAATATAAAACTACATCGATTTGTCAATAATTTTGAAAAAATTCCCCTGCCAGACAAAACCAAACAGATAGGAAAAACTTATAAAGATTTTGGTAATCTCGGCCCAACTGGCAATTATTGTGACTACTATGCAGGAAAACTAATTCAAACTTCTTTATCGGAAGAGGAGCTTAAAACTTATTACAGTCAATATACAATACCGCCTGTAGATCCAGATAAGACAATGGCATTTTCTACGGAAAAAGAAAAAGATAAGCCAGTCTGGGTCGATGTTGAGAAGCCTTCAGAGAGTCCTTTTAGGAATTCTTATTATGAAACTTTGATGAAAAGATTTAAAGTTAACAGACGCATTGTTGAAGATCAGGGGATTTTTCTAATATCTAGTCCAGATAAGTATAAATCAAAATATATCATTTGTCATTAAGGGTGAAATCAAGATTATGGTGAAAAAAATCTATTTAGCAATCATTACAATAATAGTCGTAGGGTTACTGGCTGTAAGATATTCCTATAATAGGAATAACACTATTTTAGAGAATAAGCTGATTTCTGCAATTGCAACCGGCATGGAAATTGATATACAGAAAATCACTCCCTTTGAATGGGATAAACTGTATGTTTTTGAACCATATACTTATAAAGAACAGATAAGCACAACACTGGGTTTTAAGTGGTCAAGAAGTGCTCCTAGTTATGATGAGCTTCAATTGCTTGTTTTTGTTAGGCAAGACAAAGTAGTAAGTAGTATTACCTTCCCAAGATATCCTCCAGGGGCCGATTTTCTTACCGAATCTAATTCAAACGTTTATTTACCAAATGAGGCAATTTTTGTAAACGAAAACAATAAATTGATTAAAAAATAACACCTACTAACAGGTTTTTATAAAGCTCAAAAGAAACAGATTTCAATCAAGGAAGAATATTTGATGTTTGGGAAATTGAATTTTTACGAATCGATTTGCGTACACTTTTTTTAATCACAGACTTTGACTCAATGTATTTAACAGCATACTGTCTTCTTGAGGAATCTATAATTTCCTGGACTCTTTGACTGCTTGAATCAACCTTTAAGAGTATTGTTTCCCCAGAAAAAGGTTCCTCGGGGTTAAGTGCTCCAAGTTTCATATAAAACTTAAACGATGGTAAATTGGCTATTTCTCCCTTCTCTACACATGGTTGGAATTGTGGCAAGATAAATCTTTCATCTTCTGGGTTTGCTGTTCTAAAACAAATCACTGTACCGGTATTGGCCAGAGTTACATTTACCAGTGATTTATCTTCTAATTGTGACGTGGTTTGATGAGCTAAAATTGCACTCAGTCTATATTTTCTTGCTTCTGACAATATTTGAGCAAAAGCAGGGGTAGCAAAGTTTTGAAACTCATCTACATATAGAATAGAAGTCTTTCCTGTCCTTCAGGGCCACTCTAGAGCGCTTGAGAGCAGTTAGTTGGATCTTTGCCATGATAACCACCTCAAACACCAAACTCAAGGTTAAATATCGTTCAAAATTTTTTTTACGATAACTCAAATCATGGTCTTTAGCTCTCAAAAATTTATAGCTATAATGAAAATAGTTGAGGGGTCTCCGTATGCTAAAATTTTTTAACCATCTCAAAAGTAAAGACAAAATAAAAGAGATTATTTTTTGCCCAAAAAAGCAACAAATATACCTCCTGATGCGGCTAAAAAAAGGAGGAACAAAACTGGCCGTGTCCAAAGATGGCCTGAATTTTAAAAAGACTAAAACCAAAAAAAACGTCTCTGCTTGTTTTTCCCAAAGTAAAAAAAGGAAAGAAACGGAGAGACATCTTTACTACCCAAGTTTAACTCCCGGCAGCGAAAGAATGAATGGAAATGATCTGGTCGTAGAAAGAGCGATAAAGACCAAAGAAGGGGTGCTGGTTTTTTATCACCACCAAAAAGAGGGGACCATGGAAACAGGGGTTTTCATGACTGATCTCTCTGATTCAGGAAAAGTAATCTGGAGACACAGTGAACCGGTTTGGACAAGCCCTGACGAATGGAAAAACGAAGAAAAGATTTTTGTTGATTTAATAAGCATAAAAAAAAGATATATCGCCTATTGGTGGCTAAAGGGCAAGGGCTTGTTTGCTGTAGTTTATCCTCGGTACCGAATTGAAAAAAGAATCAAGTTAAGACTAAAGCATTATCTTCACAAAGTTGACAGCAACCCGCTCATTGCCCCTAAAGCAGAAAATTCCTGGGAAGCCTTCACCACTTTCAATCCTGCCGCCATTTATGAGGCCGACAAGGTACACATTCTCTATCGGGCCCAAGGTTTTGATTATGTTTCCGTTTTGGGTTACGCCAACAGCAAGGACGGGATCCAAATAACCGAAAAAGAAGACAAACCGGCCTATATCCCCGTCAGAGCTTTTGAAAAAAGAAAAAAAGGCAAAGTTTTGGTCCAAAAATATCGATCAGGTGGTGGTTGTGAGGGCTGTGAAGATCCTCGGATTACCAGGGTTGGTAACAGAATTTACATGACCTATGTGGCTTTCAATGGTTTTGATCCACCTCGAATTGCCCTGACTTCCATTAAACTAACTGACTTTTTAGCCAAAAGATGGCTATGGGAAAGACCAATATTGATTTCACCTCCCCACGTGGTAGACAAAAGTGCTTGTATTTTACCCGAAAAAATTAACGGCAAGTACGTAATATTTCATCGAATCTTTCCAAACATTCTCATTGATTTTGTCGATAGTTTAGAGTTTGGAGAAGGAGAATATTTAAAAGGGGAGTACAAAATAGGACCTCGGTCACCCATGTGGTGGGATAGTCGAAAAATAGGCGTAGGTGCTCCTCCTTTAAAAACCAAAGACGGCTGGCTCTTAATTTACCAGGCCGTAGATGACAAAGACGCCAGTCATTACAAAGTGGGAGCAATGCTTTTGGACTTAAACGACCCAACCCGGGTTACTCACCGGTCGCGTTATCCGATTATCGAACCCAGAGAATGGTACGAAAATGAAGGCTTCAAAGCAGGGGTGGTCTATCCTTGTGGAGCGGTAATCATTAAAGACCGCCTTTTTGTTTATTACGGTGGAGCTGATTCTCATGTCTGTGTTGCTACGGCTGATTTAGACCAGTTTTTGGCAAAACTAAAAGAAGGAGAAGAAAATAAGCTAGAATCTACTTATCTGGGACAAATTACATGAAAAGATCTTACAAAAATCCAATTTTAGGACCAACCGGTGACACCTGGCAAAAAGAAGCCTGTTTCAATCCCAATGTCATCAAGCACGCTTCAAAATACGTCATGGTTTATCGAGCCATGTCCAAAAAAATGGACTACCATGGAGTAAATCTAAACCTGTCTACTATTGGAAAAGCAGAAAGCCAAGACGGGTTAGAATTTAAAGATCGTCAGCAACTAATAAAACCGGAATTTAAATGGGAAGAATACGGTTGTGAAGATCCCAGGATTTGCAAAATAGAAGACGACTTTTTTATCTTCTACACCGCCCTCTCTTCCTATCCACCCAAGGCAGAAGGCATCAGATTGGCCGTGGCCATAAGTTCAGATTTAAAAACCATCAAAGAAAAACATCTGGTTACTCCTTTCAATGCCAAAGCAGGAACCCTGTTTCCCCAAAAAGTTAACGGCAAATACGCCATGATTTTAACTGCCGATACCGACAATCCTCCGGCCAAAGTGGCCGTTGCCTATTTTTCCAAACTGGAAGAAATCTGGTCAGAAAGATACTGGCGAAATTGGTACAAAGAAAGAGAAAAATACGAAATAAATTTAACCAGACTAAACACAGACCAAGTAGAAGTCGGGTCCGGTCCGGTCATGACCAAAGACGGTTGGCTACTGGTTTACGCCCACATCCAAAACTACTATGAAAAAGAAAAAAGAATTTTTGGAATAGAGGCCGTTTTGCTGGATAAGGATAATCCTCAGAAAATATTGGCCAGAACAGTCGGCCCCCTCCTTGCACCCGAAATGGAGTATGAAAAAAAAGGCCAAGTAGAAAACGTGATTTTCCCCTCCGGTGCCTTGCTTGAAAACGATACTCTAAAAGTCTATTACGGAGCAACCGACACTTTCTCTGCCGTGGCCGAAACCAGCCTATCAGAACTACTAAAATCAATGGAATCCAATCCGGTCAAAGAAGTGTTTAAACTAAAAAAATATAAAAAAAATCCAATTTTAGAAACCAGGAGCAACAATACTTGGGAAACCAAGGCCGTATTCAATCCAACAGTGGCCTATGAAGACAAAAAGTTCTATTTAATTTATAGAGCTTTAGACAAAGACAATGTTTCCAGGTTAGGTTGTGCTGTTTCCAAAGATGGCTTTAATTTTTACTGGAGACTAGAAGATCCGATTTATGTACCCAGAATGGATTTTGAGCAGAGAAAAAATCTCAACAACTATTCTGGTTGCGAAGACCCTAGAGTCACCAAAATCGGTGATCGCTTCTATATTTGTTACACCGCCTACGATGGCTTTAATCCTCCCCGCGTTGCCTTAAGTTGGATAAAATCAAAAGATCTATTAAACCATGACTGGCTGTGGAGCAAGCCGATTCTAATTTCTCCTCCGGACATTGACAACAAAAACGCTTGCCTCTTCCCGGAAAAGATCAATGGTCGGTATTTACTCCTGCATCGAGTGGGGGGGAAAGATATTGCCATCGACTGGTTGGATGATCTGGGTCATTTTGATGGAGCAAACTGGCTGGAAAAAGAAGCCGCCATTTCACCCAGGCCAAATAGTTGGGACGGAAAGAAAATCGGAATTGCCGGACCTCCCATCAAAACTCCCAGGGGATGGTTGTTGTTGTATCACGGAGTCAGTGATGTCGATCATCAATATCGCGTGGGAATGATGCTTCTGGATTTAGCTGATCCTGCTCAGGTCTTGTCTCGTTCTCAATATCCCATACTCGAACCAACTGAAATCTTTGAAAAAGAAGGCCTAGTTCCTAACGTGGTTTTCCCTTGTGGAATGACCTTGGTCGACAAAACCCTCTTTGTCTATTATGGAGGAGCTGATAAAGTCATTTGCGTCGCCACCGCCGACATCGACGAACTTCTAAAAAACCTTTAAAACTACTAAGCTAAAACCAAGATGAAATCTGTCGTAAAGAAGTAATACGCAAAGAAATGCGAATTATTAAGGTTTTTCGAGAAGAAGGAAAATCAGCCAAAACTATTATTGGTCGCCCAGTATTAGTTGAGATGCTCAAGTACTGTAAAAAGAATAAGAAAACCCTAGGTGCCGTGTTTGTATA
>JAUWLS010000009.1 GCA_030613565.1 Candidatus Shapirobacteria bacterium
CCGGTTGTATAGAGTCCAAACATGACCATACGAGCAACCCAGAAGAAAAGAATGTCCCACATGGTATCCAAAACCTGGGTGGGGTAGAAATAATCAAAGTCTTTACTGTGTTTTCCATCGGGTTCCCAACCAAGAGTGGAATAAGGCCATTGACCAGAAGAGAACCAGGTATCAAAGGTGTCAGTTTCTTGAAGAATGTGAGGCCCTGATTTTTGAGCGACTTCTTGGTCAACGAAATAGGAGGCGTCAGCAGGAGCCAAAAGGGACTGGAGGCCAGACTTAATGTCAGCAAAAGAATGATCTTCTTTAAGATCGTCCCAGGTTCCGGTGAAAGTTTTTTTATTGGAATCAATAAAAGTGAGAATGATTTGAGGATTTTTATCAATATCGTACCAAGCAGGGATCTGATGACCCCAAACAATTTGACGAGAAATTGGCCAATCTTTTATTTTTTCCATCCACTGGAAATAGAGTTTTTCAAATCTTTTAGGAAAGATTTTTACCTTTCCCTCTTTTACGGCTTTAATGGCAGGCTGAGCTAGGGGGTCAATCTTTATAAACCATTGGGGAGCAGTGATGGGTTCAATGGGATTTTGGCATTTATAGCAATGGCCAACCTCATGTTCATAGTCTTTTGTTTTTTCTAAAAGACCAAGTTTGTCCATGTCTTCAACAACCAGTTTTCGGACCTGTTTTGTAAACTTGCCCTGATATTTTTTGGGGACTTGCCCGTTGAACTTTCCGTCAAAGTTCATGATTCTTATGATTTTAAGATCATGATCTTGGGCTAGCTTATGGTCTTCGGGTGAGTGGGCGGGGGTAACTTTTACGGCTCCTGTACCAAATTCTGGATCAACCATGTGATCGGCAATAATGGGTATTTTTCTATTAGTAAGTGGCAGGAGAACTTCTTTGCCGATAAGGGCTTTGTAGCGCTTGTCTTTGGGACTAACTGCAACGGCGGTATCTCCAAGCATGGTTTCGGGTCGGGTGGTGGCCACAGAGAGAGATCCTGATCCATCTGCTAGTGGATAGGTAAAGTACCAGAGGTGACCTTTTTTAGTAATGTGTTTAACTTCGAGATTAGAAAAGGCGGTGCCACAGAAAGTGCAGTAGTTAACGATTTGTTCTCCTCGGTAAACAAGACCATCTTGATGCATCTTTTTAAAGACAGCAAAAATGCGACGGTTGTGATCAGGATCAAGAGTGAATTTCTCACGAGACCAATCAAGAGAGAAACCAAGTCGCTTCATCTGACTAACGGTAGCGTCTCTGTTTTCATTAACGAATTTGGCTATTTTTTTGTAGAGAGTGTCTCGATCGAAATCAAAACGGGACTGACCTTTCTTTTGAAGATGTTTTTCAAAAACAAACTGGGTCTCAATACCAGCATGATCTGTTCCTGGAAGCCAAAGGGTGGGATCACCTAGCATGCGGTGATAGCGGGCTAAAATGTCTTCGACTACACAAAGGGCATGGCCGGCATGGAGATGATCATTAGCGTTGGGCGGAGGGAGGATGATAGTGTAAGGTTTTTTGTTTTTATCGATCTTGGGGGTAAAGGATTTTTTTTCTTCCCAAAGTTTGTAGATTTTTTCTTCGTGGCTGGATGGATTGTATTTTTTATCTAGGACGTCCATGGATGGGAAATTATATCATTCTTGAAGCTAAGGACGTGATAAAATAAAGCCATGAAAAGGACTTTAGTGGCTCAAACAGCAAAAGTGGTGGGAGAGAAAGTGAGATTGTGTGGTTGGGTAGACAGTAAAAGAGATCATGGAAAAGTTACCTTTATAGACCTACGAGACAGGTCGGGAAAGATACAGGTGGTTGGTGTAGGAAAACTTGGTGAACTAGGAAGTGAGGATGTAGTAGAGATTATTGGAAAAGTAAAAGAAAGGCCAGAAAAACTAGTTAATCCTAAAATGGTTACTGGAAAGGTGGAGCTGGAGGTAGAAGAATACAAAATTCTTTCAAAGTCAGATGAGTTGCCTATTCCTGTTGAAGGAGATGGTTTGGACATTGACGAAAAACTAAGGATTAAGTATCGATACTTGGACTTAAGAAGAGAAAGGATGGCTAAAAACATCAGACTTAGGTCAAAAGTGACTCAGTTTATAAGAAATTATCTTTGTGAAGAAGATTTTGTGGAAATAGAAACTCCAATACTAACCAAAACAACCCCTGAAGGGGCCAGAGACTTTTTAGTACCAGCAAGATTGCAGAGAGGAAAGTTTTATGCTCTCCCTCAGAGCCCTCAACAATACAAACAGCTTTTAATGGTGGCAGGAATGGAAAGATATTTTCAGTTTGCACGATGCTTCAGAGATGAAGATGCTAGAGCTGACAGAGCTTATGGTGAGTTTACACAGCTTGATATGGAGCTTAGTTTTGTAGATCAGGAAGATATTTTACAGCTGATTGAAAAAATGTTTACAAAAATGGTGAAGGAACTTTTGCCTGAGAAAAAGATCAGTCAAAGTCCCTGGCCCAGACTGACTCATAAAGAGGCAATGGAAAAATACAGAACAGATAAGCCAGACTTAAGAAAAGATAAAAACGATCCTAATGAATTAGCTTTTTCTTGGACACTAGACTTCCCTCTTTTTGTAAAACAATCAGAAGAAGATTATTTTCATGGATCCGGAAAGGCAAAGTTTGCGCCATCCCACCACATGTTTACAGCTCCTCATCCTGAAGACATCTCTCTTTTGGACAAAGACCCAATGAAAGTCAGGGGTTTACAGCACGATTTGGTTTTGAATGGTTTTGAAGTAGGAGGTGGAAGTATTAGGATTCATCAGGCTGAAATTCAAAAGAAAGTCTTTGACTTAATTGGCTTTTCTGAGAAACAAAAAGAAGAGTTTGAACATCTACTGAAGGCCTTTTCCTACGGAGTACCTCCACATGGTGGAATTGCTCCAGGACTGGACAGAATCTTAATGGTCCTTTTGGGAGAGCCAAGTTTAAGAGAGGTAATGGCATTTCCTAATTTAACTTCTGGAAAGATAGCAATAATGGATGCGCCAAGTAAGGCGACCGAGGAACAACTAAAGGAATTGGGGATAAAGACGACGGAAAAAAGAAAGAAGAAGGATTAAATTAAAGCAACTTCAAGAACCTCTTCTACTTTTTGAGCAAGAATAAAGTTAATGTCTTTTTTGACCTCTTTTGGTATTTTGACCAAACTCTTTTTGTTGTCCTTGGGAATAATGATGGTTTTGAGACCAGCACGATGGGCGGCGATAGCTTTTTCTTTTAGTCCCCCAATTTCTAAAACATGACCTCTTAGAGTGACTTCTCCGGTCATACCAACATTCCTTTTTACTTTTCTTCCAGTAAGAGCAGAAACTAAGGCAGTGGTGATAGCGATTCCAGCTGAAGGACCATCTTTGGGTACAGCACCTTCAGGAACATGGATGTGAATATCTAGCTTTTTACTAAAATCTTTATCTTTCAGACCGAGTTGTTTCCAACGACTACGAACGTAAGAGATAGAAGCTCGACAAGACTCCTTCATGACCGATCCTAGTTTTCCAGTAAGATAGAGTTGTCCTTTTCCGGGCATGAGAGCAACCTCAATAAAAAGAATATCTCCCCCAGCTTGGGTCCAAGCAAGTCCAGTACTGGTCCCAGCCTCATCTTTCTTTCCTTTTATAGGAGAAGAGAATTTGGCAGGACCTAAGAGTTTAGACAGATTCCTGTTGCTTACTTTGTGGTCTTTGGTTTTGTTGGTAACAATTTTTTTAGCAGTCTTTCTGGCAATTTGAGCAATGACTCTTTCTAGTTCGCGAACCCCAGCTTCTCTGGTGTAGAGGTCAATAATGTTATTCATGGCTTGTTTGTCTATCTTGAGATTACTGGTGTTTAAACCATTGGCTTTAAGTTGTTTTTCCAAAAGGTGTTTAACAGCGATGTGATATTTTTCGTCTTGGGTGTAACCTGAAAAACGAATGATTTCTAATCTGTCTCTTAAGGCGGAAGGAATCGAACTTAAGACATTTCCAGTGACAATGAAAAAGACTTTTGAAAGGTCGAAGGGGACCTCAAGATAGTGATCAGAAAATTCTGAGTTTTGTTCGGGATCAAGGGCCTCTAAAAGGGCAGATGAAGGATCTCCTCGAAAGTCGTTTCCAATTTTGTCTATTTCGTCGAGCATGAAGACAGGATTTCTGGTGCCAGCGTTTTTAACTGCTTGAACAATACGACCAGGCATAGCTCCAACATAAGTTCTACGGTGTCCTCTAACCTCAGCTTCATCTCTTATTCCTCCTAAAGAAACACGGACAAATTCCCTACCAAGGGCCTTGGCAATTGACTTTCCGATAGAGGTTTTACCAACACCAGGAGGGCCAATAAAGCAGAGAATGTTGGTATTGCGAGATTTTTTTTTCTGTTTCTTTTTGAGTTTCATGACAGCTAAGTACTCAACAATTCTTTCTTTAACATCTTTTAAGCCGTGATGATCTTCGTCTAGTACTTTAATGGCTTTATTAAGAGAGGTGTTATTGGGACTTAAAGAGGACCAGGGAATGTCAGATAACCATTCAAGATAAGTTCTGATGTAACTGGCTTCTGGGGCCATGGGTGACATCTGAGAAAGACGTTTGAGCTCGTGTTTTGCTTTTTTACTAGCCTCTTTACTGAGTTTGGCTTTTTTAAGTTTCTTTTTAAGTCTTTCGATTTCAGTGTTTTCTCTGACCGAAACTCCT
This sequence comes from Candidatus Shapirobacteria bacterium, assembly GCA_030613565.1. Classification (GTDB taxonomy): domain Bacteria; phylum Patescibacteriota; class Microgenomatia; order UBA12405; family JAUWLS01; genus JAUWLS01. The sequence goes on from JAUWLS010000009.1 coordinate 4,713, forward strand.
AGTTTTTTAAGTTCTTTGTCGATTTCTTTTTTACGACTCTGAAGAACCGCCCTCTTCATACCCTTGTCAAACTTGGCTTGGGTTTTAGTTTCTATGGATTTTTCAAGATTGATTACCTTAATCTCTTGAAGCAGGTAGCGAGAAACTTCTTTAACTCTTTCCTCAAGGTTTAAGATTTCCAAGAGAGTCTGTTTTTCAGAGAGACTGGTGTCTAGAATGTGGGCAACTTGGTCGGCGAGTTCAGGGGCCTTAATTCCTTCACCAAGGCGCATCATACTTAAAAATTCAATGTGTTTTCCAAGAGAATAGGCTTTTTTCAATTGTTTTACGAGGTGGTCGGAAGCAATTTTTAAGTCTTCAGGACTATTTATAGTGTTTTTGAGAGTAACAACTTCGGCTTCAAGATAAGGACCGGTTTTAATAAATTTTTTGATTTGAACTCTTTCAACGCCACGAACAATAGCGTGAACGTTACCATCAATCTGAAGAAGGTGTTCTACGCGGGCAGCAACACCAATGGTATAGATATCTCTGACTTTAGGATTGTTAACATCTGGTTTCTTTTGAGCAGCAACAATGATCATACGGTCAGCCTTGAAGGCCTTGGTAAGAGCGTTTATAGAGCTTTTTCGACCAAAAAGAAGTTGCATTTCGACGTGAGGAAAAGGAACCATGTTCCTCAGAGGCACTAAAGGAATGACTTTAGTTTGGGGGTTTGGGCTTTTCATAAGTACGGGCATGACTGGTATTTGGCAGTCTAACAATGAGCTTGCTAATTGTCAACATTATTTAGGCTTGCAGAGAGAATTATGAAGCAAAGGAAAGGAAAGGTCAAAGGGTTTGTTTTCAAGATTGGTATAATCTGGGGTGGGTATGAAAACAAAAACAGGTAAAGTAGTGATTGCAGGTAGACCTAACGTGGGCAAATCAACGCTACTGAATGCCCTGGTTGACCAGAAAGTTTCAATCACCTCTCCCCGACCCCAGACAACTAGAAAGAGTGTACGAGTAGAGTATAAGGACAAGCGAGGAATGATTGTCTTTTCCGATACGCCAGGATTGATGGGTAAAGTGGATGACTTGGTAGGAAAAAGAATCAATACAGAAGTACCAAAAGAATTGGCCACAGCAGATTTGGTTTTATATATGATAGATATCAGTCGAAAAAGAGGAGATGAAGAAAACAAGTTAATCGGAATTTTAAGAAAGATAAAAGCGCCTAAGATACTGGTTTACAACAAGATTGATTTAGCTAAGGGTAAAAAGAATCTTATTGCTCAATATCAGTTTTTAGAGGAAGAGTTTGGGGAGGGAGTGATGATCTCAGCAAAACTAAGAACACATCTTAAAACATTGCTTGGGAGAGTTTTTGATGAGTTACCAGAGGGGGAAGTTAAAAACCTAGATCCAGGTATTCCAATAATTTCTCAGAATGCAAAGCAATTTGTAGCAGAGTTGATTCGAGAAAAGGCCTTTTTAAACTTACGTCAGGAATTGCCTTATACGATAGGAGTAGAGGTACAAGAAATGGAAGACCGAAAAGGGGTATTGGTCATTAAGGCAACTATTTTGGCAGTTTCTGACAAGTACAAGTCGATGGTGATAGGGAAAAAGGGAGTGAAGATTAGACAAATTGGATATGAGGCCAGAAAAGAACTTGAGCTATTGAGAAATAAAAAAGTTTATTTAGAATTAAAAGTAGAGACAGATAAACATTGGCCAGAAAGGATGCTTTTATAAAATGAAGAAAAAACAATCAAATCTTAAAAAAGACTTTTCAAAGTTTTTAAAGGACTACAACGTTTTAGGGATGGCAATCGGAGTTGTAATCGGTGGAGCAGTAGGAAAGTTGGTCAGTTCTTTGGTAAATGACTTGATAATGCCTCTTTTGGATTTAGTTACTCCGGCAGGAAATTGGAGAGAGATAGCCTGGAGTGTGGGAGCAGCAGAATTTAGGATAGGGAACTTTATCGGGGTATTTGTGGACTTTTTGATTATTGCTTTTGTGATCTATTTGGTGGTAAAAAAGATATTGAAACTAGAGGAGCTGCCCGGAAAGAAAAAGATAAAAATCCCAAAGATTTAATTGGTTATTTAAAACAATGCTTAGAACAAAAAATATTAATAAGAGTTTTTCAGGAGTTAAGGTTCTAGATAAGGTAAGTTTGTTGGTAGAGAAAGGAAAGGTGGTTGGACTATTGGGGGCCAATGGAGCAGGAAAGACGACAACAATGAGGGTGATAAGTGGTTTTTTGAAAGCTGATTCGGGAGAGGTGATAATAAACAAGAAAAAGGTAGGAAAAGGAGTGGGTTACAAAAAGGAGATAGGATATTTACCAGAAGGAAACCCGCTTTATGAACAAATGACGGTACTTGAGTACCTTCATTTTATAGCCAAAATGAGAGAGGTGGAGGAAGAAAGAAGAGTCAAAGAGGTCTTGGAGGTGGTTAGAGATTGTGGACTTTTGGAGGTTTATGAAAAGAAAATTGATATTTTATCCAAAGGATTTAAACAAAGAGTGGGATTGGCTTCAGCACTTTTAGGAAGTCCAAAGATTCTTATTCTGGATGAGCCTACTAGTGGACTTGATCCAAAGCAGAGGGTGGAAATAAGAAAATTGATAAAAAAGCTGGCTCGAGAAAAGGCAGTTTTAATATCTAGCCATATTTTGTCTGAGATAGAACAAATTTGCAATGAAATTGTGGTTATTCAAAAAGGAGAGGTGGCCTGGTCAGGAAAAATAAAAGACTTGGGTAAGGGAGCAAAGAAAAGACTAATCTTGATAGTCAAAAGAGGAAAGGAAAAGAGTTTGAGAATTGGAAAGGTAGTGGGGGTAAAAATAAAGGTAGTAGAAAGAAGCAAAGAATGGAGAATAATTTTTGAAGGTAAGAACAAGAAAGTTAATCTTTCTAAAAAAGCTTTGGAGTTGGCAGGAAAGAAAAAATGGGAAGTGATAGAAATGAAAGAAGAAAAAGGAAATTTGGAAAAAGAGTTTTTAAAATTAATTAAATAATAATGAAAAAAGTTTGGACATTGGCAAAAAAGGAATTTGGAGAAATGTTTAAGAGCCCGATTGGGTATGTGTTTGCAGGATTATTCTTAATAGTTTCTTTATGGCTTTACTGGCAAGACTTTTTCGTGATTGGGTTAACTGACCTTTCTGGGCTTTGGAATAACTTATTGTTTTTAATGGCCTTTTTCGTACCAGCAGTTGGAATGGGATTAATTGCTGATGAAAAAAAGAAAGGGACCTGGGAAACCCTTTTGTCTTTACCAATAAAAGAAAAAGAGCTGGTGTGGGGAAAGTTTTTGGGATCAGGGTTATTTTTGGTGGTAGTAATGGCTTTGTTTTTACCAACTGTTATTTCAGTTTCGGTTTTAGGGCAGGTTGATTTGGGAGTAATTTTTTCAAGTTTTTTGGGAATTTGTCTTTTAGCTTTAAGTTTTCTGGCAACAACTTTGTTTTTCTCAACGTTGTCTGAAAATGGGGTAGTAGCCTTTTTATTAGCAATGGTTTTTCTGGTGATAAATAGTTTTTTGGGTGGAGTACAGTTTTTATCAAGGATTCCTCTTTTGGTTCGAGGAGTGGTTTCTTACTTTAGTTTTTCCTCTCATTTTATGGGGCTAGCTTCGGGAGTACTGAGGTTGGAAGATTTGCTGTTTTTTGGTTCTTACATTTTAGTTTTTATTAGTTTTTCAATATTAGCTTTAAAAGCAAGAAATGATTAAAAAAGTTTTTTCAAAATTTGTCTTAGGAGCAGGAGTGGTAAATCTAGTCGCACTGCTGGTGCTTTTGAATTTTGGGGCCAGAATTACCGGATTACAGTTGGATCTCACAAAAAATAGAATTCATTCTCTTTCAGAGAGCAGTAAAAAGATAATTAAAGAGTTGGAAGATATAGTAGTTATCAAGATTTTTGCCTCAGAGGACTTACCTCCTGAGTTTGGAGAAAAAAAGAGAAACCTGGAACAAATCGTGAACCAAATGAAGAGAGCCGGAGGAAACAAGTTAAGGATAGAGTATGTTGATGTGAAGAGCGAAGAGGGAATGCGTGAACTGGAAGAAAATGGAATTCCCCCACTGCAGTTTTCAACTCTAAATTCAGATAAGTTTGAGGTTAGCTCAGGATATTTTGGAATGGCAGTAGTGCTGGGAGAAAAGAAAGAAGTGTTTCCTTTGATTTCTGATCTTTCAAACGTTGAGTACTATTTACTAACATCAATTAAAAAACTTTCTTCAGAGACTATTCCAATGGTGGGAATAAATACAGATCACGGAGAAGCTTTGGAAGAAATAAATCTTTTGGGAAGAGTGCTCTCTTCTTCATATGAGTTAGTACCAGTAGAGGTTTCTTCAGAAATGGGAATCGGTGAGGGGTTGGATTTATTGTTGTTTGTAGGGCCGACAGAAGAATTTTTAGAAGAAGATGTTTTAAAGATTAAAACATTTGCTGAAAACGGAGGATCTTTATTGTTTTTGATAGATAGCGTAGGGATTTCTTCTGGACTAGTGGGAGAAGAGTACGAGTCAGGTTTGGAGGATTTGTTTTTGGAGTGGGGAATGGAAATGGAAAAGGGGCTGGTGGCAGATGCAGGCAGTCCATCTTTGGCTAACTTTATGTCAAACAATGGTCCTCTACTGCTTTCTTATCCTTATTGGGTGGGGATAAACTCTTCGGGACTAGCAAAAGATAGTCCGATAAGTTCGAGTTTAGAGAACCTGGTTATTCCTTGGGGTTCGTCAATTAAAGTAGGAGAAAATGTAAAAAGTTTAGTTTGGAGTTCAGACAAGTCATTTTTAGTAGAGGATTATAGTAATTTGATTCCTGATAAAGATTTTTCTGTCCCAGAGGATGCGAGTAGTTTGGTGATGGCAGTGATAAGAACAGAGGGGGTAAAGGTAGGATTGGTGGGAGACAGTGACTTTGTAAAAGACTCATTCTCTCAAAACAACCAGCAAAATTTGGTTTTTGCTCTTAATTTTGTAGATTACCTTTCTGCCGAGGACGGGCTTTTTGATATCAGGGCAAAGGACATTAGGGTGAGTGGAATAAGACCAGTGGAAGAGAAGGAAAGTAAATTAATAAAGAGTATTAACTTAGCAGCTCCGATAGTAATACTTTTGGCAATTTATTTAGTTTCTTTCCAGATAAGAAAAAGAACAAATAGGCTTTATAAGGGCGAAGATAACTAGAGACAGGATTTTATTTTTCCAAAACAAGAACTGTTTTTTCTTTTTTGTGATGACCTGAGGTTATTTGAATGTGGCTTTGAGGTAAGGAATAGAAAGAAGAGAGAAGTTTTATCAATTCTTTATTGGCCTTTCCCTCTTTAGGAGGAGACTTGAGACGAACAATTAAATTTCCCTCAATTTGGGGCTCAATTAAAGCATGGCGAGAGTTTGGTTTAACTTTTACTTGGATTATCATTGACAGTTCATTTTAACTTGAGTTAAGCTGAAGTTGCGTTAGTAATTTTTTTTGAAAAAAAATGGCAGGAAAAAAAAAGAAATCAGGATTGCTGAAAGTGGGATTAATTGCTGGACTAGTGGCCGGAGTGGCCTGTTTAGCAAAAGCCTTGACTGGAGCTCCAAAAAAAACTAGTAAGAAAAAGAAGAAATAAGGGATTAAAGTTGGCAGATTAAATCAGAGACCTTTTTAAGTGCGTCAATGTCGTGGATAGACACGGATTCAATCGAAGGATTGAGTTTTTTAAGTTTTTTAAGTTTCTCTTTTATTTCTTTTTTGGAAACAAGATCGGTTTTGGTCAAAAGAAGAAGTTCCTTTTTTTCTTTTAAGAGAGGATTAAAGTCGGTAAGTTCTTGGCGAATGGTTTTGTAGTCTTTTTCAAGGTCGGTTGATTCAGAAGAAAGACAATGGACAGTAACCTTTGTTCTTTCGATATGTTTTAAAAACTTATGACCAAGACCCTTTCCTTTTGAAGCACCTTCGATTAAACCAGGAACATCGGCGACGATAGAGCCGTTTGGTAGAACGCCAAGATTGGGTTCAAGGGTAGTGAAGGGATAGCTGGCCACCCTGGCTCTGGCTTTGGTTAAGGCGTTTAGAAGACTACTTTTGCCAGCATTTGGCAAGCCAATAAGGCTGATGTCAGCAATAAGCTTGAGTTGAAAGGAAAGAGTGAAGGTTTCCCCCTCTGCTCCAGGTCCAAACTGGCGAGGAGTGGTGTTTCTAGATGACTTGAAGGCAGTGTTTCCTTTTCCTCCCCTTCCCCCTTTGGCAATTAGAATCTTTTGACCAGGTCGAATCAGGTCATTGGTGGTTTTCTTTTCTAAAACTTGAACCTCTGTCCCGACGGGAACTTCCAAGATAAGATCTTCACCATTGGCCCCGGTTTTATCTTGATTTGATCCTCTTTCGCCACTAGGAGCTTGGTAAGTAATTTTGGTTTTATATTTTTTAAGGCGCATAATGTCTCTTACGGCTTTTAGATAGACATTGCCTCCGTCACCACCATTGCCTCCATCAGGACCACCCTTAGCGCTGTGGCGGTTTGATAAAAAGTGGACAGCACCAGAACCCCCCTTACCAGCAGTGATAGTTATTTTGGCTTCATCAACAAGCATTATGCTGTAGTTTACAGGCAGGAGGGTTTATTGGGAAGGCTTACTGGTTTTTCTCGATTAGATCGAGGTAGGTTTCTTTAGGTTGAACTCCAACAAGAGTTTCTATGGGTTTACCGTCTTTGAAGAGAATTACAGTAGGAATAGACATGACGTTAAACTCTTGGGCAACCTTTTTACTCTCGTCAACATTTAGCTTTCCGACTTGAGCCTTTTTTTTAACATCGCTGGCCAGTTCTTCGATGATGGGACCTAGAACGCGGCAGGGTCCACACCAAGGGGCCCAAAAATCAACTAAGAAAAGTCCTTTTGATCCTTTGACAATAGTATTAAAGTTTTGATCAGTTAGTTCTTGCTTAGTCATATTTTGTTTTTTAAATTAATTAATTTGGAATAATTTATTTAGAATTAAATCTAGGTTTTGTTTTTGTCCTTTTTTACAAGCTTGTTTTTTAAGGATGGAAACAGCTAATCCAGCAAGCGCAGATCGAACAGCGATAATTTGCTGAAGAAGATCAAGACAGTCCCGGTCAGAGTTAATCATTTTTTTGATACCGTTTATCTGTCCTGTGATACGATTTATTCTTTTTTTATTATCCATGTTCTACGCGCTATACTGTAGTATAGTATATGAAAAAGAAAAGTCAAGAGAAGGAAAGTGAACTGGGTAGATTTAAGAAAGATCTTTAAGATCTTTTTGGGAGGTGAAGGTAATTATTTTTTGCCTTAAAGAGCGAGCATCTTTTAAACCTTTGGTGTACCAAATGAAGTGTTTTCTTAGAGATTCAAAGTGGGACTCGGGGGAGAATTGGTCAAAAGCTTTGGCGTGGGTCTTCATGGCCCCTATCCTCTCTCCCCTGTCGGGGGAGTGGTTTGAGAACACCCAAGGGTTACCAAAAGAGGCTTGACCAATTAGTATTCCATCTAGGGAGTGTTTTTCACAAAGATCTTGGGCTTGCTTGCGGTTAGCTACCCCACCATTACCTAAGATAAGGGTATTGGGTTTCGTTTTAGTTCTTAGTTTGCTAGCCAGTTCAATTTGATCCCAGGCAACATCTCCCCCATGACCGTCTTTCAAGAGACGACCGTGAATGGTGATAGCGGCAAGGTCGTAGCCTAAAAGGAAGGATATCCATTTTTTTATGTTTGGTTTTTGGGTACCAATTCTGGTTTTTACAGAAAGAGGAAGAGGTAAAACTTTACTGGTTTTTAGAGAATACCTTTCTTTGAAAGCATAAATGGCTTCTAGGTTTTTCTTTTTGAAACCAAGGTGATCTATTTTTTTTGTTTTAGCAAAATCAGCAAGACCTTTTTGGGTGGCTTTAATAATCTCGGAAGCGAGAGAAGGATTGTCAATCAGAGCTGCTCCCCCACCCGAGTTGACTACGGTTTTGGCTGGACAACCCATATTTAGATCCAGTCCATCAAAACCCAAAAAAGAAACAATGTGGGCTGCGATATAGAAGTGATCAGGGTTTTTACCATAGAGCTGGGCAACAATAGGATGCTCGATTGGAGTGTAGGCAAAAGGACGAAGAACTCGGGCAGGGTTAAAAAAGAGCCCATCAGTGTGAACAAACTCAGTAAAGATAAGGTCGGGTTTGCTGATTTTGGCTTGGGTATAGCGAAAAGCAACATTAGTTACTCCATCCATAGGAGAGAGGCCAATAATTGGTTTTTTTAGTTTCTGCCAAAAAGACATGGGTATATTTTACACTTTGAGTGGGAGTTGGGGTTAGGGTGGGGTAAAATCTGGAATGGAATATGAGAAATACAGCTTGGGAGAGCTACAGACTAATGTCTATTTGGTGTGGGATGAAGAAAGTAGAGAAGGGGCAGTAATAGACCCAGCAGACGAGGCTGATTTTTTAGCACAAAAAATACAAGAGAAGGAAATTAAGCTGAAATATATTTTGTTGACCCATGGCCACTTTGACCACTGTCTAGCAGCACTGGACCTGAGTTTGATGTTTGGAGTGGATATCTACATAAATAAAAAAGATGAGTTTTTACTTAAGAGACTGTCCGAGACAGCAAGTTGGTGGCTAAAAAGAGAGATCAAGGTTCCTCAGATAAAAGAAACTAAAGACCTTTTGGAAAAAAGTGATTTGAGACTAGGGAAAGAAAAAATAGAAATAATAGAGAGTCCAGGTCACTCCCCTGGTGGAGTGTGTTTTTGGGTTCCTAAGGAAAAACTTTTATTTTCAGGAGACACAATATTCCACAATGGAGGGGTAGGAAGAACAGATTTTCCATACTGCTCAAGTGAAGATCTTAAGAAGTCGATTGAGAAACTAGCTGAACTATCAGAGGATTTAGTGTTATTGCCAGGACATTAATAGAAAAACTTTGGCAGGGATTATCAACTTATTTCTTCTACCTTGTATTTTAAGACCTCGCTTGGGTTTTTGAAGATGAATTTGGCTTTTACTTTTTTACCTTCTAGTATAGGTACCAACCAATGAATATCACTACACCACATAGAATCAAGAGGAAGCTGGTCTTTTTTGTACCACTTAGGAGCCATTTCTTCTGACTCTTGAGGCTCACCCTCCCATTCTCTGGAAAAATAAGCTACAACCTGCTGGTTCCAGTCAGGTTTATGAATAAAATAGAAATCCAAAACGGCCATTTCTTCTAGTTTTTTAGGAATAACAGAAATCTCTTCTTGAGCCTCTCTTATCGCAGTCGAAACAAGATCCTCTTTGGCTTCTGGTTTTCCACCAACTCCATTCCAGTTACCTTTTCCAAATCCTCTTTTTTTCATAGCAAGAAGGATTTGATCATCTTTTATCAAAAAACAAAGAGTGGCTTGTTTCTGGGGTGATTCTTTGTATTTTTTAAGATTAAACATTCTCTATCTTGATCTACTTTATTCTATCGACAAGAAGTTGGGATAATTTTTGGATTTGGGCTCGAGGATACTGATTCATGATTAAAGAACTGATTAAGTCGTCTGATTCGATCCATTCGGCTTTATCTATCTGAGGATCAGTTGGTGAGATTTTTCCTTTTTTTACTGATACTTCATGAACAAGAAGACTGCCTTTCTTTTTGTTAATAGTGAGCTCCCCTTTCAGTAAGGTTTTAGTCCCAAAAGAAGCAAGTGTTAGTCCAGTTTCTTCTTTTAATTCTCTGACGGCGGCTTTCCTCAAGGTTTCACCCTTTTCAACTTGGCCACCAGGCAAGGCCCACATCCCTGGATAATGGTTATCACCTTTCTTTCTTTTGATGGCTAATATTGTTTTCGCTTTCTTATCTATTATTAAGAGATTTATTGCTTTTTTCATAAAGGTCCTTTTTTACATTTTTTCTAAAATGGGAATACCAATAATTTCTAAACCAGTTTGTAGAGTGTTTTGGGTGATTTTAGTAAGGAAGAGTCGAGCATCTTGTGTTTTTTTGTTCTCTGGATCTAGAACACGATGTTTTTGATAAAAGAAGGCAAAGGTTTGGGCAAGGTTGTAAAGGTAAGTACAGATAGTGGAGATTTCCCAGCGGTTAGCTGATTCAAGAAGAACCTCCTTGAAGAGAAGATTGGTCTTTAGGAGGCTTTCTTCCTCCGAATTGAGGTCGTAATCTTTAGAAATAGAATCGGGAACTTTTTTAACCTCCTTGAGGATGGAGTTACAGCGGGCATAAGTATATTGAAGATAAGGACCGGAGTTTCCCTGGATTGAGAGCGATTCATCAATATCAAAGGAGAAATCTTTGATACGAGAATATTTTAAGAAACTATATTTAACAGCAGAAAGAGCAACTTTTTCAGAGATCTCTTCTTCTTCAGACTCGAGGGCCTTAATTTTTTGAGCCGACTTCATTATTTTTTTTGCCCTGATTTTAACTTTATCTAGAAGATCATCAGCGTTGACAACACCACCATAACGAGAGCTCATCTTAGCTCCTCCTTTTAGAGCGATAAAGCCATAGTTGAGATGCATTAAGTTTTCTTTTTTTTCTATACCTAGCTGCTCCACCATAGTAAAAAGTTGTTGGAGGTAGAGTTTTTGTTCGTTACTGATATCCCAAACATAGAGATCAGAGGGGAATTTTTTAATTTTTTGATGAGTAAGCTCAAGATCCTGGGTGTGATAAAGAGCAGAACCGTCCTTTTTTATGAGGATAGTGTCAGTGAGACCGTATTTTTTAAGGTCAGAAAGAACTGCACCATCAGGAAGTTTTTTAAAGATTCCTTTTTTGAGACCTTTTTTAACCCATTCTTTACCAAGTTTATAATGTTCACTTTCGTGCCAAACATGGTCAAAATGAGAATTAATGCGATCATAGGTTTTTTGATAACCATCCAAAGACCAGTTGATAATTTGGCGCCAAAGTTTTCTCAATGTTTTATCTTCTTGTTCCCAGGAACTTAAGGTTTCTTCAATTTGATCTTTGGTTTCAGGAACCAGATCGTTTGATCTTTGACCAAGAGAGTAAAAAGTGTTGTTGAATTTGTCAGAAGAAAGACCGAAGTCTTCAGGTTGAAACCACTGGTCTGGATTTTGTTCCCAATCAGCAAGAAGAATTTTCCAATCAGCAGTGGAAGCAATGGATTTAACTTTTTGATCGGATAAAGAATAGGATTTAACTTCTTCTTTGTATTGAGGATTACCTTCTTCTCTTGATTGATGAGCAAAAGCGAGGTAACCCCAAATAGCACGAGAAACATGGGTTCCACGATCGTTATTGATGCAATCGAGAGTTACTTTGGCACCCAAAAGGGTGAGGAGGTGATAAAAACTCATTCCTAAAAAATTATTTCTTAAATGACCAATGTGAATGGTCTTGATTGGATCGGGTGAAGTGTGCTCCAGAAGATATTTTTTACCTTTAAGAGTGGAAGAGAAGGTGGACTTAAAGTCTTTTTGATCAAAAAGCTCCTTTGATTTTTCTTTTAGATAGGTGGGTGAAAGGTGGAAATTTAGAAAACCAGGAGGAGTAGCTTCTGTTTTAGAAACAGAGACTGAGAGAGAGATATTTTTGTCCAACTCTTCCTTGATGGTTTGAGCAAGACTAAGAGGATTTTGTTTTTCTTTTTTAGCAAGAAGAAGGGCAATGTTTGCAGAATAGTCCCCGTGAGTTTTGTCTTTAGGATGGTCAATCTGAATATCTTTTAAGCGGATATCAAAACCAAGATTCTGACAGGAATCCTGGATGGCTTTTTTTAGTTGATCGATAAGTTGCATTTTAAGAGATGGGTGAACCATTGGTAACTTTACCTAGAGGGGTAATTATGGAGACTTGGTTTTCTTTTTCATTTTCAGAAGTGAGAATCATGGCTTCTGAAGGTTCGTCTTTGATATATTTTTTGGGAAGATTTATTAAAAAGACGGCTTGTTTTTCTAGTAAATCCTCTGGTTGATACCATTCAAAAATTCCAGAAAGAACTTGTTTTTGACCGAGGTCCCCAAAGTCTACTTTCATCTTTATTAGCTTTTCAGACCACTCTAGTTTCTCGGCTTCGACAATTTGTCCCACCCTAAGGTCAAGTTTTTGAAAGTCAGCAAAAGATACTTCAGGCATGGGTAATTATAGCAATAGAACAGCAAAGCTTTTAGGACTGTTTTTAAAGACCTTCTTTAAGGAGACAATTCGAAGGCCTTCGTCGTCTGGGATGACAAGCGGTTGTACGATAAATTTGAGGAACTCCGTCAAACACAAGGACTTCTCCGCCTGCCCTTAAAAGCGAAGATTGAGCTTGAGGTGAACAATGGGACTGACCCGTATCTGGTGGCCAAGTTTGGACAGTTTTCTGGAACTAGATTGTTTGTTGGCATTTTTTTATTTTAGGACTTTTAAGGTTAATTGTCAGGAGAATATCTACAAGAAGGATTCATGTCCGTATTAGAATCACAACGAATGGCACGCAAAGGTTTTCTTTGGTTGGTTTTTGGGGCAATGCAGTAAGAGAGATGCTCTCCTTGTTTTCTGTGATAGCATGTTTCGGGTGGTACTAATGAACGCCCATTTGGCCCTTTTAGTCCCCAGATGGTTTTAACTGTAAACCTTGTTTTTAACGTTGGCATGGGGTTATTTTGTCATTTCATGGTTGTGGTTTTTAATTTTTTAGAGAAAAGGTAGAATTAGTTTGTGTGGCAATATTTCATAGGGATAGGATTTTCTAAAAAGACACAAGGATTTCTTGATGAGTTGAAGCAAGGTTTCTCTGCTGGAAGAGAGGTGTCGACTCCAGCTCACATCACCCTGATTCCCCCATTTTCTTCAAAGAATGAGGTTGAAATGAGAGAAGGATTTTTAAAGTGGGAAGAGAGTCAGAAGCGATTTTTATTAAAACTGAACCAGGTGGGTAGTTTTTCTCAAAGAGAGTATGGAACGGTTTTTTTGTCTCCTGAAAGTTCTGAGGAAATAAGGAAGTTGTACGAGAGTTTAGTTAGTACTTTTGACTGGTTACTAAGAACAGATGACTTTGTCCCCCATCTAACAGTAGCAGAAAGAGTTCCTTTTGAATTAATTGAAAAAGTCAAGGATGGCTTGAGACTTAAGGGACTGGAAGTAGAAGAAGAAGTGAGATGGATCTGGATTTATAGGAGGAAAAAAGGTGGGGTTTGGGAAGAGTGGACTAGGCTAGATTTTTCTTGATTTTATTCAGGTTTTTTTCAGTTTAGGTTTATAATATAGACCAAGATGAGAGTTTTGGTGGTAGAAGACGAACACAAGATTGCTAATTCAATTAAAAAAGGCCTAGAACAAGAAGGTTGGGCAGTGGATGTGGCTTATGACGGTCAGGAAGGATTTGATTTGGCGATAAGTGAAAACTACGAAGTAATAGTACTAGACTTAATGCTACCAAAGATGGATGGAATGGAGGTTTGTAAAAAACTTAGAGAAAAAGGTGTTCACATCCCAGTTTTAATGCTGACAGCCAAGGGTCGAGTGGAAGATAGAGTAGAAGGATTAAATGCAGGAGCAGATGATTATCTTCCCAAACCCTTTGCTTTTACAGAGCTTTTGGCCAGAATTAGAGCACTTTCAAGAAGACCTAAGAATGGGGTAAAAACAGTGCTTGAAGTAGAAGACTTGAGTCTGGATACGATAAACTACGAGACAAAAAGGAAGGGAAAGAAAATCAAACTATCAAAAAAGGAGTTTTCTTTATTGGAGTATATGATGAGAAACAAAGGAAGAGTGCTTTCGAAGGATAATATTATTAACAGTGTTTGGGATTATGAGGCAAATATTTTGCCAAACACGGTAGAGGTTTTTGTGGGAAACTTGAGAAAGAAAATTGATAAAGGAATAAAGAGGAGTGAGAAACTGATTCAAACAGTGCGCGGGTTTGGTTATAAGATAGGAGGAGGAAAATAATGTTTGAGAGAGCAAGAATAGAATTAACAGCATGGTACTTACTGATTATTATGTCGATCAGTATTCTCTTTAGCGGATGGGTCTATCAGTCAGTATCTGCAGACTTGGAAAAAAGGTTGGTGGCAATAGATTATCGCCTTCAAGAAGAAAGAAGGGGGTTTGTTCAGAAAGGAAGGGGTGAGGCACTAAAGGGAGATTTGGACGCTGCAAGGAAGGGGTTGGTATTAATATTGACCTGGGCAAACGGAGTGATTTTGATTTTGGCAGGAGGGGCAGGATACGTCTTGGCTGGGAAAACACTAAGACCAATCGAGGAAACACTGGATGAACAGAAAAGATTTATAGCAGATGCTTCACACGAACTAAAGACTCCCCTAACAGTGCTTAAGACTTCCATAGAAGTGGCTTTAAGAAAAAAGAAAATGTCAGCAAAAGAAGCAAGAGAAATTGTGGAAAGCAACTTAGAAGAGGTGGAAGATCTTCAGAAACTAACTGAAAATCTTTTAACTTTAGCTCGTTACCAAGAAGGAAAGAATGGATTTGTTTTTGAAAAGGTAAACTTGTCAAAGATTGCCAAGAGGGCAGTTGGAAAAGTTTCCGTTTTGGCAAAAAAGAAAGAGATAAAGATAGAAGAGAAGTTGGAAGATATCTTTCTGGTAGCAGACAAAGAAAGGATCGAAGAACTTTTAGTGATTCTTTTAGATAATGGAATTAAATACAGTAAAAAGGGTGGGGTAGTAAAAATATCTTTAAAAGAAAAGAAAGGTAAGGTGATTTTAAAGGTAAGAGATGGGGGTGAAGGGATAAGTAAAGAAGATTTACCACAGGTCTTTGACAGGTTTTACAGAGCAGATCAATCGAGGTCGAAACAAAAAAGAGGCGGCTTTGGACTGGGTCTTTCGGTGGCCAAAAAAATAGTGGAATTACACAAGGGTAATATTTGGGTGAGAAGCAAAAGAGGAGAGGGATCGGAATTTACGGTAAAACTTTAAAGTTAATTTTCCCTTCAACTTTTAAGCGTTTTTTCAGGTTCTGGAGATAAAGTAAGTTTATTAGAGATTAAAAAGAAAGGTGGTGAGAGAAAATGGACAAAAAAATAAAACTCTTAACAGTGGCTCTGGCAACAGTCGTTGGACTAGGATTGCTGGGAGCAAAAGCGGTAAGAGCAAACGAAGAAGGGAAATATCCCCCTATCGTTTACAAACTAGTTGAAAGATTTAACCTTAATGAAGGCGAGGTCATAGAGGTTTTTGATGAAGCTAGAGGAGAGCACAGGGAACAAATGCAGGAAATGTTTCAAGGAAAGTTTGATGAGGCAGTAGAGAGCGGAAAAATCACTGCTGAGCAAAAAGAAGCAATTTTAGAAAAACACGAGGAAATGAGAATTGAAAAAGAAGATTTTTTCAATCTTTCCCCTGAAGAAAAGCGAGAAGTCATGCAAGAAAAACATGGCGAAATGGAAGCCTGGGCTCAAGAAAATGGACTCGAAGTTTCTGACTTTTTTGGACTTGGTGGACAAAAAGGCGGAATGAAACGAGGAATGGGCAAAGGATTTCATAAAAACTTCTAGAAATAGAGGTTAAAACAATGGAACTCCCGCTAGAAATAGCGGGGGTTTTATTATCAACCATCTTCTTTAGAAGGCTTACCTCCACGACTTCCACTTTTCCAAGCAAGATTATTGACTGCGGTTACTCTTTTTATATACAAACTCTCCCTTACTTGTCTGATTCTGAACCTGGTCCCGCAATTATTGCAGTAGGTTAACAGGATGCCTGGACATGTTTGTGCAACTTAGGCATTCTCTGACTGTTATTTTTGACATTTTGTTAATTTTATATTTTTTGTTGTTTTAGTTTTAATAAACTGTCTGCAAACAAAGAGGACAGTAAGTCCTCACGTCCCAGCAGTTGTTTGAACAAATAAGACTTTCTTCCTGGGTAATAATGTTTTTCATATAAATAGTGCTATTTTGAGGGTTATCCACGTTAGATCCACGCATACCGATGATCCAGTCACCATCACTACTTAAAAAGAAACTGTTCTCTTGAAACATTAATGAGGATAAGTAATTTGGGTTACTACTCTTGGGCAAGTCTTCTTCAAAAATGGTTCGTGTGTTTGGATTTTCAGATGGAGTAATGACGACAAAGCGTTGTTTTGAAGGGAGGTGTCTTTTGTCAGTTTGGTGAGCGATGAGAAATTTTTCCGAAGGGTGTACTAAAATACTTTGTACTTGCCAGGTACCGTCGGTCAGATTTACTTCGCGATTAACTTTTCCGTCCTTGAGATTATATAGACTTAAAATAGTTTTCCCTTTCGGTTCGATAAGTTCTAAAGTTTTTTTACTTAATTCTTCTTCTGAAAGTCCTTGTTTTTCCAGTTTCTCCATTTCTTCTTCAAAATACTCGAGGTCTTGAGGACTGGCGGCATTTCCTGCGTCATCGACTATAACAGAAATAGATTTGGGTTTTTCAAGAACGGCCAACATCCCATCCACAACCCCGACAACCTCTCCTTCCAGAACAAAGTCTAAAGTGACAGAGCCGACTGTTATCGATTCTGTATGAATGCTGGGTCTAGTCGTCACTGTATGCTCAAGCTGGTCATTTGCCCTTTTTAGCTCATCAGACTGCTGCATGGTTTTTATCTCTCCGTCTGTAGTGACATATGTCAAAGTGGCTGATTCTTTTTGAGGATCCCTGACGTTGTTGACTACTAGTCGAGTGTCGTCCATCCATGCAGAAAGGAAATTAAATGACGTGCTTGCCCAAACAAAGTTCTCTTCGTTTCTTGGAGAACTGTATATTTTTTTTGCTTCAAGTTTTTGTGAATCATAAAAATAAAGATTGACATACGATTCCTCTGTTGCTGGGCCCGTAAAAGCCAATATGGGAAGATACTGCCCACTTGGCGACCAAGGGCCTAGTAGAAACATAAAGTTGTTGTCCTCTTGAATAACTTGGGGAAGGGGGAGTTTTTCTTTTTGTTGTCTATCATAAAAAACAACTGCCGAGGCTGGATTGTCTTTTTTTGAGGTGGTGAAAGCGATGATTGAATGGGTACTTTCTATGGCGTTAGGTTGACCAATAGTCTCTGAGGTTTGATAAGGTTTTTCTTCAGAATCCTTTATGTTGGGGCCAAGTGGGGTTTTTTTGAAGAATTTGAAATAAATAAAAAACCCTGAAATAGTAACAACAAACAATAAGCCGAGCGTAAAAAGTGTGATGGTGAGCTTATTAGGCTTGGCCTTCTTTTCTTCGGGTGGTTGTGTTACTTTAAGCGGGTCTGGTTCATCGGTGGTTGAAAAATTTTGAGATACGTTTGAGTTTTTTTGAACATACTCGAACGCGGCTGAAATGTCTTGCTGTTTCCATCCTGCCGATAGTAGCGAGCTAGTAATTTCTAGGTCGGTTTCAGATAGACTTTTGGCTTTTTGAATAAAATCAATGAGTTGTTGATTCATAAACTAATCGTAGCAAAATCAAAAGATCCTTTCAGTTGTTTTTAAAAATGTGGTCGTCTTCTTATCTTCAGGGGATTGTTTTTTTCTAATTGCCTACAACTTCTACACATCAAGTTTTCTGAGCCAGGAAACTCTTTACCATTTCTAGCCCTTCTATTTAAATGCTTGTATCTAGGTGATAAGGCTTCAAAAAAAAGGCATTTTTTTCACAACCCATTTACTACATTGTACTTTAATTAAAAATATTTATAAGGATCAAACAAGGTCTAAAGAACTCAGACTGCCCTACGTGTTTGATAAAATCTTATTTCGGTGGTAATTTTCAAGACTAAGATTTTACTGGGAACCGTGGATAGAGTTTAAGTATTTTTTATTAGACATGTATAAGAAACTATCTGTTGGCTACAGACTATTTCTTGTTGCGAGACAGGGATTCGAACCCCGATTTCTGCGTTCAGAGCGCAGCGTGCTACCTTTACACTATCTCGCAGTAGTAGCTTTCCGGTAATGCTTAAACTTAATTAGTTTAGCAAAGCTTTCTGTTTCATTCTTTCTTCTTAAGGTAACTTTGTTCTTTCTGAGGTGTGGGGTGTATTTTAATATCTTTAAAGCCTGATGTACATCTTTCAAGAGAGTTTGGTTGTTATTGGCAAATCCTAGATTGTATGTACAAGTTGGTAAATGTATGGAGTATGAACCTTCGGCATTATATAGTCCGATCAAGCAACTTACTAATAGTTTTTTAGATTCCCAGGCCCATTGAGGAATTTTTAGGTCGTGATTTTTCTTTGCACCGGGAGGGATTCCTAGTCGTTTAGAGATATGTTTTTCGTATATCCAAATTCTGTTGCAGTTTCCGCTTCCTTTGCCCTGAGCAGGTGTCTTGTCAAATATGTTTTTGACAAGAAATATTGCTCTTTTAATAATTTGGGGATATTTACTGTTGAAAGATATTAGCAACTGCTCAGTTCTGGGATACTGATATAAGTTTCCATCCCCTAAAACCAATCCTATTAATTCTGCTGTTTTTGAGTTTTTGGGAAGAGGTGGGTAATTAGTTTTTATATTCCCTTTTTTCTTTTGTTGGTCTCTCCATTTTTTAAAATTATCTATTTTTTTTAGTTTCATGGTAGAGGAGATTTTTTTTACCCTAAGGTCTGTTTCTTTGGTTTTCCCTTTATTCCAGGGAGGATTGCGCTTTTTTAGGCTTTTTTTCCATTTTTTATATCTAGGATCGTTCTTTGGTAGTAATTGTGGTAAAAACCTTTTCATATGTTTATTATACCATTAGACTACTGGTTCTGATAAAAAATGGTTTTTATCATTTTGGATAGCTTGGATAATCATGTAGAATTTTTACATGGCAGGTGTGACTTTAACAAAGGCTTCTTATTGGGCAAGATTTTTTGTAAGATATGGATCTGTTGGAATTGTATCTATCGTTTTGGTGGTATTTTTGGGTAAAACTGGATGGACTCTGTGGAAGAAGGCTCATCCTGATCCCCCGCCACCCCCCGATATGGCATTTGGAAGAGTTCCAAAAATTCAATTTCCAGAACAAGGAGATTTAGGACATAGCTTTGTTTTAGAAACTCCAGATGGAGATTTTGGTGATTTCGGAGATAGGATAAAAATATTTTTCATTCCTAGGTCTAGTTCTACTATCCTAGCCTTAGAGAACGCTAAGAAACTGGCAAAGGATTTTGAGTTTGCCGGACAACCAGAAAAAATAAATGAAGGAACTTACAAGTTTGAAAGTTTACTGGGTTATGAACTGACAATAAATGCCTTAACCGGAAGATTTGATATTAAATATCCCTATTTAAATGACCAAACCTTAATAAGACCAGCATCTTTACCAGATGAACAAAGAGTGACTCAGGAAGTAAAGGCCTACCTAAACAGGGCAGGAAAATTGAGTGACAACATTGATGAAGGGGTTAGTAAGATCAGCTACTACAAGATTATGCCAGGGGAACTGGTACAGGCAGCTTCTTATTCAGAGGCAGATTTATTGCGAGTGGACTTGTTTAGAAGCAGGATTGAGGATGAGTACCGAGTAGTAACAGCAGAGGCAAATAAGGCTTCAATTTCTTTGTTGGTCTCAGGAAGTGAAGATGAGAAAAGAAAGATTGTGGAAGTTAATTATCGTTATGTGCCAATAGATGTCAGCAAGTTAGCAACTTATCCAATTAAACCAGTGGATGTGGCGTGGATGGATTTGGAGAATGGAGATTACTTTGCAGCAAAGGATGCAAAAACAGGGCCGATAGTTATCAGGAGAGTAGAGTTGGCTTATTTTGAACCACTAGTGGGAACGAATTTCTTTCAACCAGTTTACGTATTTGAAGGAGATGGAGATTTTGTAGGATATGTGCCAGCTCTAGCTAGCGAATGGACAATAGACTAATTTCCCCAGCTTACATTTCTCTTTAGCCAATCAATCATTTTTCTAGTTTCAACAAAGCGGTCCTGGCTGCCTAAAACAACGGTGATTAATTCGTGACCGTTAATTTCGATAAGACCAATGAAACACTCACCGGCCTGATCAGTCCAGCCAGTTTTTAAACCTTTAACTTCAGGGATGGATCCTAAAAGTTCGTTGGTATTTTCGAGGTCATAGGTTCTAGTCTTTTGAGTGTTTTGGATTTGAGCCTTTTGGGTGAGGACAGCCTGCCTTATAACATCGGACTTGATACTTAGACGGGCAATTTGAGAAAGATCATAAGCGGAAGAGTAATGATCGGGTTGATCAATTCCATCAAAGTTTTTAAAGCTGGTGTCTTTGAGGTTGTACCGCTGAGCAAGTAAGTTCATCTGATCTATGAAACCAGAGACAGAAGCAGTGTTGTGACGGGCTAGAGTATAAGCAGCGTCATTAGCAGAGTGAATAAGAAGAGCTGAAACTAAGTCAGAAACTGTAAGAGTGTCACCCTTGGCGAGTTCCATGTTCTTGCCGATTAAATAAGGCTCTTGAACGGTAACTAATTCATCCAGGGGGTAAATGTTTAAGGCAGTGAGGGCAGAAACAAGTTTGGTGGTAGAGGCTGGGGAAAGAGAGAGGTGCTCATTGTGAGAGGAGAGAATGGTGTTGGTTTGGACATCTAGGATAATGTGAGCACGAGCAAAGATGGCAGGACTTAAAGAACTTTTAAGAGATGGTTGGGGTGGAGACTGGTAGCTAGCAAGGGTGGGTGAGAGATACTTTTTTTTAGGAGAGGAAATAAAAGAAGACCAAAACTTGGTGGAGGGTAAAAAGAAAAAGGTAAAAAGAAAAAGGAGAATGAAGATAAAAAGATCTAAAGGATGGTTTTTAAGATAGTGGAAAAAAGACTTTGATTTCTTAGGAGTGGACATTGATGTATTTGGTGATTAACTGAAGAGTTTTTGTACCTCTAAATTCATTTAGGTTAATTTTTCCAACTAAATCTATGGTATCACCCACTTTTAAATCTTGGTAACTGTTTGCTTCACCAAAAGAAAGCGATTCGACAGGGAAAGTTTCTTTCTGGGGAGTTTGAGGATCATCTAAAAGTAGTTTTAAATGGGTTTTTTCTTTCCCTAAAAGTTTTTTGTCGACTACTTTTAAAGATTTAAAAAGAAATGAAGGTTCAGAGTTGCCGATCCCAAAGGGTTTTAGTCTTTGAATAGCCTCAAGATTTTTTAGACTAATAAAAGACAGGGTCGCTTTAGCGTCAGCTTTAATTTCTGGTTCAAGTTTCTTTGAGGCAAGCTTCTTTTTAACTACTGATTGGAGAGATTTTTTGAATTTTTCAATGTTTTTGGGAAGAATACTGAAACCTGCGGCAGCAGCATGTCCACCAAGCTCAAGTAAAAGACCTTTGTTGGCTTCTCTTAGGGCCTTTAGGATGTCCAATTCAGCAATAGAGCGACAAGAGGCTTTGGAGACAGGAGTAGTTTTTGCAATGATGACAGAAGGCAAGTAGTGTTCTTGAGTTAGGCGACCAGCAATAAGACCGATAGTGCCAGGACTAAAATCTTTTGAAGAAACAAAAATCAAAGGATGATCCGTCTTTTCTTTTTCCCAAATGGTTTGGGCGAGAGATTGGCCAGAATATTGTTCGGTCTGCCTCTCTCTGTTTTGTTTTTCTAAAATTTGGGCATATTTTGAAGCTTGAGAAAGGGTGGGGGAAGCGAGAAGGCGAAGAGAGTTGTTGGGATCCCCTACCCTACCGGCGGCATTTAAGCGAGGACCGATTATGAAACCGAGGTGGTAGGCGGAAAGTTTTTGATTAGTGAGAGATGTGATTTGTTTAATGGTTCTTAGTCCTGGTCGAGTAGAAACAGTCAGAGAATCAAGACCATGATAAACAAAGGCGCGATTAACAGATACCAAGGGAAGGCAGTCGGCGACTGTTCCTAGGGCTGCTAATCCATAATCTGCAGAAGAATCAATTTGGGACGAGAGAAACCAAGAAAGCACTGCTCCACAAACTAAAGAGGAATTTAAAATGGCGTGAGCGGGAGGGAGTTTTTTTTCTGGAAGGTGGTGGTCAGTAATAATGAGATCTATTTTTTCTTTTTTTAAAAAAGCAGCGGCTTTGTGAGCAACAATTCCATTGTCGACAGTAATTAAGAGACTGGGTCGATAGGTTTTAAATAGTCTTTTTAAGGTTTTTTCATTTAAACCATAACCATCTTTTTCTCGATGGGGAACAAAAGATTTTGCGTTAGCATGTTTTTTAAAAAGGACTTCCCAAAGAATGGTGGTAGCAGTTAATCCATCCACATCGTAGTCTCCATAGATTAAGATTTTTTCTTTATCTTCTATGGCCTTTTGGATTCTTTTTAGGGCTTTTTCTAGCTGGACAGAGGAAAGTTTAATATCTTTGGGAGTGAGGTTTTTAGGATGAGGAGGGTTTAAAAAGTTTGGTTGATCTTTTTTTTGAATTTTTCTGTTTTTCAGAAGAAGAGTAAAAAGATCCTCTTTTGAGGTTTTTTGGTCAAGAGTGACATTGGATAGGAGTTTAATTTTGGACACATAGATAGTATAGCGCAAGGTTTGGGGTGGTAGAATTTGGCATGGATAAAGCAAATTTACTAGGGGAGAAAATACCAAAAAAGGTAATCGATCTTGCCCAGAAGTTTTGGAAGAAGAAAGGAAAGATTTATCTGGTAGGAGGGGCAGTGCGAGATCTTTTACTGGGAAGAAAGATTTATGATTGGGATTTTACGACTGATTTAAAACCAGAAGAAATGCTTAAGTTGGGAGCAAAGGCATTTTACGAAAACAAGTTTGGAACAGTGTCTTTTTTGGACAAGAAAGGAAAGCCACATCTTGAGGTAACTACTTTTAGATCAGAGGAAGGATACTCTGATAAAAGAAGACCGGATAAGGTTACTTGGGGCAAAACAATAGAAGAAGATCTTTCTAGAAGAGATTTTACAATTAACGCGATGGCCCTGGAGCTTAAGAAGGGAGAGAAGGGATTGGAAACCAAACTAATCGATCCTTATTTAGGAGAGGAAGACTTAGGGAACGGAATCCTAAGGACAGTGGGTGATCCGAAAGAGAGATTTTCAGAAGATGCTTTAAGACTTTTAAGGGCAGTAAGAATTGCAACCCAAGTTGGTTTTACAATTGAGACAGAAACTTTTAAAGGAATTGTTTCAGAGACAAAGCTACTAAGAGAAATTTCAGCAGAAAGAATTAGAGATGAGTTTTTCAAATTATTAATGTCTAAATATCCTGGGGATGGAGTAAAACTTTTGTACTCAACAGGGCTTTTGAGAGAAATCATGCCGGAACTGATCAATGGATATGGTTTAGCACAGGCCAAGCATCACATCTATGATGTGTGGAATCACTCAATCAATGCATTGGATGCATGTCAAAGTGAGGACCCAATAACTAGATTAGGAACTTTAATACATGACATTGGAAAGCCAGTGGTGGCAAAAGGAGATGGGGAAGAAAGAAGTTTTCATAATCATGAAGTGGCAGGAGCAGGATTTGCTAAAAAATTAGCTCAAAGATTGAAGTTATCAAAGAAGCAAGCGGATAAGTTGTATCGATTAGTTAGATGGCATCAGTTCACTTGTGACGAGGGACAGACAGATAAGGCGATCAGGAGATTTATAAGAAATGTGACGGTGGAGTATCTTGATGACATAATCCACCTGAGAAGAGCGGATCGTGTTGGGAGCGGGGCCAAAGAAACCTCTTGGAGATGGGAACTATTTAAGAAAAGACTAGTAGAAGTTCAGAAACAACCTTTTTCAATAAAGGATCTTAAGGTGAACGGAAAAGATGTAATGAAAGAACTAAAAATGAAGCCAGGACCAGAAATAGGAGAGATTCTTAAAAAACTTTTTGCAGAAGTTGAAGAAGATAAGGAGAAGAACAAGAGAGAATATCTTTTGAAAAGAATGAAAGACTTGGCTTAATTTTTACTCGATCAACTTGAATCTAAGGACGACTTCTCCGCTTTCCAATGTTTTATTTCCAGTAAAGTCAGTTAGTTCTCTGGTCCAAATGGTGTTTGGTCCAAATTCTTCTAAAGTGTATTCTGCTTTGTAAACAACAAGCTCTCTTTGAGGATTTTCACAGTCTCTGGCTATGGCAACAATAGAATAAGGTCCCTTTCCTTTAAAGTGCATGTATTTTTGTCCCACTTTTGGTCTAGTCATGTTTTTATTTCTTTTTCTTTTCCTTAATATCTTCCCAAAGAAGGAGTAAAGGAACGGCAGTGAAGGTGGAAGAGTAGGTCCCAAGAATGGTTCCAATGAGAAGTGCGACAGCAAACCAGCGAGTAGAATCTCCTCCCAAAAGTGCAAGAGAAAGAAGCATGAAGATAATGGTCATAGAGTTATTGACGGATCTGGTTAGGGTTTCAGCGACGGCTTGGTTGGCGATAGTTCTTAGCGAAGATGACTTCTTTCTTTTAAGTTCCCTGATGCGATCATAGACAACAACAGTGTCATGAACTGAGAAAGAGAGGATGGTTAAAACAGCAGTGACAAAGAGAGAGTCGACTTGGGCTTGGAAAAAATGACCAAGGACGGAAAAGCTGGCAATCAAGAGGAAGGTGTCGTGAAACATAGCAAGAATGGCAGAGACTCCGAAAACATTGGCTGAGAATCTACTTCCAACATAAAGAAGGATGGTGATTGAGGCCAGGACTATAGCAAAGAGAGTTTTTTGAAGAAGTTCTTTTCCCAAGCTGGGACCGAGAGATTCAAATCTTAGTTCTTTGTATCCAGCTTCTTTTTCCTGGAAAGCAAGTTCTACAGTTTGTTTCTCTTCAGAAGTAATGGGGACAGATCTTAGAAGGTAAGTTTGGTCTGCGTTTTTATTAAGAGACTCTATTTCCATACCCTCGATGGTGTTGATCACCCCCTCGACCTCTTCTTGGGAGAGCTCTTTTTCTAAAGTGAATTCCCAATTAGTACCACCAGAGAAATCAATAGAGTAAATAAAACCCCAGCGGACAATTGAGTAAATACCAAGGGCTATAAGGAGAGAGGAAAGGCCGAGGAAGAAATAACGGAAACGCATGAAGTTCATATTTTCTTTGGTGGTTTAATGAATAAGCGCATAAGAGTACGAGTAACAAGGATTCCAGTAAAGAGACTGACCAAGATCCCCAAAAGAAGAGTGACAGCAAAGCCACGGATCATACCGGAACTGCTTAAGAAGGACCAGTCAAAAGGATTGAAGAGAATAAAGCCAGTGATGAGGGTACAGACGTTTGCGTCTCTTATAGAGTCCCAGGCGCGACCGAAACCTAGTTCCATAGCAATGTTTTTGTTTTTGCCAGACTGGACCTCTTCTTTCATCCTTTCAAAGATTAGAATGTTGCTGTCAACGGCCATACCAACAGATAGTAAAAATCCAGTGATACCGGGGAAAGTGAGGGTGATAGGGATGAGTTTATAGAGGGCAAGAGTGACAAGTCCGTAGACCAATAGGCCCAAAGAGGCAATTATTCCCAGTCCCCCGTAATTTAAGATCATGAAAAGAACAACGATAACGATTCCTAAAAGACCAGCCTGTATTCCCTTTTGAATAGATTCTTGACCAAGGGTAGGACCGACCGTGCGGTGTTCAATGAGTTTTATAGGAACAGGGAGGGCACCAGCATTAAGTTGGGCAACTAAAGCCTTAGATTCTTCTAGGGAAAAATTTCCACTTATGACAGCCATTCCTCCAGTTATTTTTTCATTGACTACTGGAGCAGAAACTGGGAACTGGTCTAAAAAGATAGCAATACGTTTTCCAGCCATCTGTTCAGTAAGATCCGCAAAAAGCTTTGCACCTTCAGAATTAAACTCGAGAGATACTTGAGGTTTTCCAGTGTTTTGATCAAACTGGACAGTTGACTGAGTAAGGTGTGAGCCGTTTAAACCAGAGGGCTGGGGAAAGACATCTAGAAAGGTGGCAGTTTCGGTTGCCTCAGGAGGGAGTTGGACTTCTTTTCTAAAATCTAGTTGGGCAGTTTGACCGATAAGAGCAATGGCTTGGTCGACATCGACAAGACCGGGGAGTTCAATAAGAAGACGATGTTTGTCGGCTTGTTTGCTGGTTCGAACTGTAGTTTCTGAAACACCAAAGAAGTTAACTCGCTTTTCGATATTTCCTTTTAGGGCTTCAAGACTGGTTTTTATGTTTTCTTCTTCGATGCCTTCAAAGTCAGCTTCGAAAGTTAAACTGGCACCACCAGCAAGATCGAGACCAAGCTTAAGATCAAGGTCTTTTCCAAAACTAATAGGGCCCAAATCGAATTGAGGTCTTTTAATGGTTTTTTGAAACTCGAAGTCTTTGTATTTAAAGTTTAGGGGAAGTTCTTGGGGAAGATCGACTAAAAGAGCAAAAATAGAGATAAAGAGTACCAACCAAAAGTTGCGACGGATTTTATTACTTTTGGTCATAGGAAAAATTGTATCACGCTTTAAAAACTATTTATCAACAAGGGAAAGTTGCCGGGGACGGCCTGGAAAAGAAAGAGTAATTTCATTTTTAGTCCTTCTAATTCTAACCAGGGCAATGTCGCCAACTTTGATGTCCATATTTTTTATGGCGCTTGAGGGAAGAGTAACAGCTAAACTGTTACCAGTTCTGATGACTTTTCTTTTTGGCATTTTAAAGTTTAAAGAGTGGTCGGGTCTCCAATAATGAAGGCTCGGTCTCCTAAGAGTAAATCGACAACAAAAGGATCTCTGTTTTTTAAACGTAGAGAAAATTCTTTTTCATCGACAACGGTGTAGTTAACTTCTCGTCCTCTTCTTTTTTCTTCTTCTCTTACTAGCTCTCCGACTTCAGGAATAATGACTCGACCAACAAGAAGAAAATCTAGGTCCTGTCCGGAGTTGGGAAGGTTTCTTAAAAAGTTTTGAGAATAGATGAGATATTTAATTTGGCCAGTTTTTTGTTTGTTTTTGACAATTTTTTGCCCGAGACCCGAGGTTTTGTGAGTCAGAGAAAGAAGATCTCTAAAAAGAGCAGAGTTGGGGTTGGCCCAGTAATAGAGGCGGTTGGCTCTCCATTCTGAGTTTATAAGACCGGCGGTCTTTAGGTTTTTGAGTTCTCGGCGGACGGAGTTGATTTCTTCTTTGATAATTCTGGTTAATTCGCGGACGTAGTAGTATTCGTTTGGGAGATAGAAAAGTGTTTGGAGAAGCTTAAGACGGGTCTTGCTAACTAAAAGGTGTTTAAGCGTCTTTGATGCTGTCATATTTAATTTCGGTTCCGACGGGCAGTATCTCCAACCATATAAGTCCTGTATTTAAGTTTATATCATTTCCCTTGCTATTTTTAAAGATGGTTCTGGAAGTTCTTTTACTTTTTGACCATGTTGCATCAATTTTTTGTCCATCTTGAAAGACAATTGCCTTACCAGAGCCAATGGTTTGATAGAGCATGTGTTTATGATCATCCACGGGACCAGTTTCTTTGCTGAATTGAACAATAAGGTTTTTGGCTTCTAAAGGTTTATTGATGTTTTGGTCAATATGGTCTTGTCCACCATTTTTTCTAATATAGGTGTTAGTTTCGGGATTGTAGGTCCAAGAAACCGAGTAATCTTTGTAACCAGACCAGAAGTCAAAGGAAATAGTATCAGCAGATCCTCTATCGGAAGACTCAGCATCGTCTTTAAAGTCCCAAGAGACAAAGTTTTTATCCCAATCAGGAGTTGTTTTAACGTTTTCTGTTTTGTTGGTTAGACCTCTTTCTTCGGCTAGCTCCCAGAGCTTGGGAATGGAACAATACATGGTGTGTTCAGTGGCTTTTACAGTACCGGTTCTTTCTGGTTCACGACGGCAAACTTTGTAGGAGAGAGCAAATTGGTTCAAGTCTGAGCGAGTACCAGAATCAAGCCATCCGTATTGGCCAATTTGCTCAAGAGCTTGGGCTTTTGAGTTAGTAGTGCAAGTGCCGTTTTCGGGAGCAGAGCAGTTGGCTCCACCGACATGAGCATAGAGAGGAAAGTCGGAGTATTCAGAAGCCCAGTCTAAAAAGTAGGTGCGAGTAGATCTAACTGGACCAACGTCATATTTTTGATTGGGGGCAGCGGCGGCTCCACAGTAGTAGACGGCCATGAAGCGAGTAATTCCTCCTTCAGCAATGGCTTCGTAAACAATGTCTGCTTTTTGAAGACCTGATTGAGGACGAGATTCGTCATGGTTTTCAATCATAACCAGAAGGGGTCTTCTCTTTTCCCAGATTTCTTTTTCTTCTTTGGTATAGAGGGCTCCGTTTAAGGGACAGGCCTCGGTTTTAGGGCCTTCGTAGACAAAAGATCCAGTGTCGTTGACCCTGGCGTTAGCAGCTTCATCTTCTGTTTGAGATTTACCGGAAGGATCTAAGAGTCCAGAAACGGCGGGAAGGAGTTTGCTAAAAGATACGTAGGAGATGCTGGAAATGATGAGAAAGAGACCAAACAAGGCAAGAGTGAATTTGTTTATTTTTTTCATTTTTTATTTAACGATCTTACTAGTTTGGAGTATAGACAGTTTTTCTTCCTTTGACAATTGTAAATTATCAGTTTTGCCGTTTTTAATTTTTTTGGCATAAACCCTAGTGGTGTCTCGACCATGAAGAGAAGTAATTAAAAGACCGGAATCATCATCGTCTAAAAGGCTTAGAACAAAGCTTTGTTCTCCGCCCTGGTCATTGAAGGGGTTGAACTTTACTAGACCAACTTTTGAAATTGTTTTTTTAATTTCCTTTTCTAGAGTGCTTATTTTCTGGTCGGATTTTTCTTTTTGTTTCTTTTGTTGGGCAAGGAGTCTGACGATTTGGTTTAAGAGATCGTCAAGGGAGACATCTTTTTTAATTTTAGAAAGAGTCTTGTAGTGAAGGATTGCCTTTCTTAGGGAAAGACTCAGTAAAAATAGCCAAAGGAGTGTGAAAGCAAGAAGAATGTTTTGAATGGTCATAGTTGTATTATCAAGGCTTTAGGCTTAGGTGTCAATTGAAAGCAGGCTAGGTTGTGCTATACTGCCCCCAGATGGTTTCCAAAGCTAAAAAAAGGAAAAGGTCTGCTCGAAAAAGATTGAACCCAATGGTGGGTGGGATGAATAGAGTTTCAAAAAAAGAAGAGACAGGGGTTGATTTGTCGTGGATTAAAAAGGGTCTTTTAAGAAGCTTGGTTTCAAGCTTACTTGCTTTAATGGCTATTTTGGCTGTATATTTTCTGAGTCAGAATAATGTTTAATTAATAGTTATTTTTCTGCCTTAACGAAGGGGGGTGAAAAAAAATAATGGTAACTTTTTACTGTGTAAAATGCAGAGCTAAAAAAGATGTTGAAGAGGGTGATACCGAGAAGAGAACCCTAAAGAACGGTCGTCCAGCTCTGGCTGCTAAGTGTCCCGATTGCGGAACTGGCATGTTTAAGATCGTTTCTGCAAAATCTGCCTAAGATTAATTCAAAAAGCTACTTTCTTTAAAAAGGGGTAGCTTTTTGGGTTATCCCATAGTATAATCTGATTAATCTTTAAAAAGGTATAGGATCTACTCCTTAGGGAGAGGAAAGTCCGGGCTACAAAAAGCACAGAAAGCTCTGGTGTAGAGACGAGAAATGTGAAACGAGCATCTTTCTGGTAGCAATTCCAAACAGAGACGTTAAGCTAGCTTTTGCGAGTCTCGGGTAGGAAGCTTAGATAGATTGATCCGTAAACAGAACCCGGCTTATTTACCTTTTTTAAGATTATTTTTTAGACCTGGTTAGTTCGGTGGTGTAGATAGAAGTAAGAATGACTTCGATAGTTAGGTAAACAGGGATAGCAAGTATTCCTCCAACAACTCCTCCAAGATTGAAACCAATGACAAGACTAAGAATGGTTACGAGGGGATTGATACCGACAGCTTCTTTCATAATTTTGGGGACGATAAAATTGTTTTCTAGTTGCTGAACCAGGAAACTCCAAGAGAGAGCAGCAAGGGCGGTTAAAGGAGAGGTAATTAGACCAACCAGGACAGCCAGGACAGTGGTAATGGCGGGTCCAATGTTGGGAATGAGTTCTAGAAGACCAGCTACGATAGCTAAGGGAACAGCATACTCGAGACCCAAGAAAGCGAAACCGATATAAGACAAGAGTCCGACAACGAGCATTAGAAGAAATTGAGCTCTAACCCAGTCCCCTAGTCTCTTTTCTAAAGTTGAGATAGTTTTGATAACTTTTTGATCTGATTTTTTTCCGAACAAGAAGAAGCTGTATTTACCTAGGTTTTTATGTTCAATAAGAAGATAGAAGGTGACCACAGAAATGATGATGATGGTAAGGAGGTTTTGAAAAATAGAAAGAACTAGTTTGACTGCTTCACGGGGGAGATTATCAAGGATTTTAAATTGCTCAGAGAGAGATTGGGGTGTGGCTCCAAAAATAGTTACTTGCTCGAAAAGTTGGGGAAGGTTTTTGGCAAGGTTGGTAGTCTGCTCAACAAAGGGAGGGGTAATACCAACAACAGAAACAACAAAGATAGCTAAAACAACGACATAAATCATTAAAATTGCTAACCATCGGGGAATTTTATATTTTTCAATTTTTGTAACTAAGGGATTTAAGGCACCCATTAAGATTAGACCAAGGAAAAAGATCAAAAGGATTTGGCGAATTTGGAAAAGAATGTAAATTGAGGCGAGCAAAACGAGAGTGAAAATTATGGTCTTGTGTGAGATTTCGATTTTGGTTACGCGAGGTTTGGTGGACATCCTAAAAAGATTGTAGCATTTTTTCTATAATAGACAGAAGGTCTTTTTTAGAGCTTGTGATAGGAATAATGTCTTTTTGTTTTTTGAACCAAGTGATTTGGCGTTTGGCATAGTGAATTTCATTTTGAGTCCAGGTTTTTACACAGCTTTTTAGATCAATTTGGCCTTCAAAGTAAGGTTTAAATTCTTTATAGGAAAGGGTGTTTAGGCCAGGATCAGACCAGGAATATTTTTTAGTAAGAGTATAAATTTCTCCCAAGAGGCCTTGGTTTAATCTTTTTTCAACTCTTTTTTTGATGCGAGAACGAATAGTTTTGAGATCTGTCTTTAGGACAAAGAACAAATATTGATTGGGGTCACTTTTTTTAGGGGCGGGCTGGGACCTGGAGAAAGAGATTTCTAGGGCCCGTTGAAGTCGGTGGGGATTTTTTTGATCAGAAGAATTAAGGGAGTTGTATTTTGAGAGATTGATGGTTTTTAAAAGGAGAGAGAGAAGTGGGGTGGGTAAGAAAGAAAAGATTTTTCTTAAAAGAGGAGATGGTGGAGTTGGGTTGGTAATGAGGGGTTGAGTAAGAGCTTTTAGATAAAGACCAGTTCCTCCAACAAAAATGGGTACTTTTCCTTCTTTTTGGAGTTTTTCTATTAAAAGACGAGCAAGTGGTAGAAAGTCGGCAACAGAAAATGATTGGTCGGGAGTAGTAAGATCGGTTAACCAAAGCCTGGGTCCTTCGGGAAACTGGTAGTAAGTTAAGTATCCGTACTTGGTTTTTATTTTGGATTTTTTAGGCTTTAAACTTAGGGTGTCTTTTCCTGTACCAATATCAAGACTTTTGTAGATTTGCCTTGAGTCGGCAGAGATAAGGTCAGTTTTGAGGGATTGGGCAAGAAAGAGCGCAAGATCGGTCTTTCCGGTGGCAGTAGGTCCACTGATGATAATTACCTTATTCTTTAATGTCTTTGATTTGGGCATGAGATAGTTTTTCTAAATCTTGGGGAGTGGTTTTAAAAACAGCGTTGGGTGCACCAGCAGCGGCGTAAATTACTTCGTACTGAAAAAGATCCTGATCAATTATGGTTTGGGGTTGAGAAGAATAACCAAAAGGAGGTACTCCACCAATGGTATAGCCTAGAGTTTTTTGTATTTCTTTGGCACTCATAATTTTAATTTTGGTTTGGGCTATGTCTTGAAGTTTTTGAAGACTAATCCTGTTGGATCCAGAAGCAATGACAAGAAGTGGCGCCTGATCTGACCAAAAACAAATGGATTTAGCGATCTGAGAAACTTGACACCCTAGTGAGTCGGCAGCGTCTTTGGCAGTTTTGGTTGAAGAGTCAAAAAAGATTGGGGTAATAGAAATGTTCTTTTCTTTGATATAGAGAGTAAAATTATTGTTCATATTACAAATTAAACCTAAATTCCACAATATCGTCGGGTTGCATAATGTACTCTCTCCCTTCTTGGCGTAGTTTTCCTAGCTCTCTGGCTTTGGGCCAGGTTTTACATTCTAGAAAATCTTTGTAAGAAACAACTTCAGCAACAATGAAACCTTTTTGAAAGTCAGTATGGATGGCAGCAGCGGCCTCAGGTGCAGTGGATCCTTTTTTAATAGTCCAGGCCCTACTTTCTTCGGGACCAGTGGTATAAAAGCTTTGAAGGTCTAAAGTAGAATAGGCTTTAGTAATTAATCTTTCTAGGCCAGATTTTTTAAGACCGAGATCTTTTAAATATTCTTTTCTTTCTGATGGTGAAAGTGCAGAAAGATCTTCTTCAAGTTTGGCACAAATAGGGGTAGTTTCCCATTCTTTTAATTTGATGTTTTTTTCTTCAAGATTTTGATAAGTATCTTCATCAACATTTACAACAATAAGAAATGGTTTTTGAGTGAGGAGGAAAAAGTCTTTAGAAAGAATTTTTTCTTCAGGATCAAGATCTATTCTTGAAGCCAACACCCCCTGCTCAAGCTTGTCTTTGAGTTTTTGAGCAAGAGCTACTTTTTCTTTTTCATCAGGTTTCTTTTTAGACTTATCTAGATAAGCATCAATGGTCTCGAGATCTTTAATGATGAGTTCGGTACAGATTATTTCAAAATCGGATTCAGGATTAGTACTGTCTTGGCGAGTAACGTTTGAGTCAGAGAAATCTCTGACAACATGGCAAATAGCGTCTGTGTTTCTAATGTTGGTTAAGAACTTATTCCCTAACCCTTCACCTTGTGCAGCTCCTTTGACTAGGCCAGCTATATCAACAAACTCGATAGCAGCGGGGATTAATTTTTTGGAAGAGGAAATTTCTCGAAGGACAGAAAGTTTTTCATCTGGAACTTCTACTATTCCAATGTTGGGTTCGATTGTGCAAAAAGGGTAGTTACTAGCATCGGCAACTTGACGACCTAAAAGAGCGTTAAAAAGAGTGGATTTGCCAACATTTGGTAGACCAACAATTCCGATAGATAGTTTAGACATGGGGTATTTTACTATTTTTTACTTATTAGAGAGAGGTTTTGCCTGTCGAGGAATAATGGGGTCATAAATACTGCCCTGAATGGGGTGATTCCAGTATTCAAGGTAACCTAGGTTAAGGACACGATCAAGAGAATGCGTTCCTCGAAAAGGATCGCCCATGTCACGGTGCGAGTTTCTTAACCACCAGGCTATAATTCCCTTGTTTATTTCAGGCTTAAAGATACTTCCTTCAGTTTTTAATAAGGTTTCGAGTTCCTCAGGGTCATGAAACTTAACTTCAGATATTTCACCATCAGTCTGGGTTGGGGCTCCTAACCCCGAGACAGTTCCGCTATAAATCCAGCCAACTCTATATTTATCTTGGGTCTAGGGAAGATTAGAGCGGGTTTTTCCTGAATTCTTTAAGCAGTGTTTTGTACATGTCTTTGTTTTTTCGGTGGTTCCATCTGTATTCTGATTCTTTTAAGTGTAGCAAGAAGTATTGTTTTTGTATTCCGTTGAAC
>JAUWLS010000016.1 GCA_030613565.1 Candidatus Shapirobacteria bacterium
AAATTAAATAATTAAAGTTTTAAGCGAGGACAGCCATAATGTCTTCAAATTTAACAAAGAGATATTCTGTCTCTTGGTTTTGGAATTTGAATTCATTACCGGCCCATTTTTTAAAGACTACTTTTTGTCCTTTTTTACAGGGAGGAGTTCTTTCTACACCATGATCGTCGGTATAGTTATCTGGATTAATGGAAACAACAACACCAACTTGGGGTTTTTCTCCTTCGTGAGAATCAGGAAGAACGATTCCGGAAGCAGTGGTTCTTTCTTCTTTTTGAGGATCAATTAATAGGTAACCGGCGGCAGGAGTAAGTTTTTTTAGGTCTGACATAGGATAAAAAAGATTAATGATTAATTTTTAGGATTCATTTATTTTATAAAGGGTAGAGTTAGCAAAGTCAAGGGGAGAGTGATAAGAATAGATAGGATTTATTGTTTTTTAGAGTTAAAGAAGACTTGTTTCAGAGACACGGATTCGTTTTTTATCTTAGGAAGCATATAGAGATACTGAGTAATGAAGAATAAAGGATTAAAAATAGAAAGAAAGGAAGTTTGGGGTTGGTTTTTGGTTTTTAATTTTGATTTAGCCAGTTTTTGTTGGTAGCCATTTTTCAAGTACTTTTGGGCCCAGGAGTTTTTTTTAAGGAAATTGTAGTAAGAGTTTCCCCTATTAAAGACTGGAATCATGAGGATGAGGTCGGTAGCAGAAGTTAGGGACTGTCTGTTTTTGGGAATAGTTTGAGAGGAGGAATCGAGAATAATGTTGGGGCAAAGATAGTTTTTCTTTTCTTTCTTTAAAGCCTGGTGGAAAGGAGTTTTTTTAAGATGGAGAGTAAAGAGAAAAAGGGGACGTAAAATCCAGAGGGTGTTTGGTCGAGAAAGCAAGAGAAGATCAATGTCAGTATTGGAGTGAGGTTTTTTGGAAGCAACAGAGCCGGTGATAGCAAGAAGGTTTAAAAAAGGTATTTTTTTGAGTACAGGGATAAGGTTTTTAACTAGGTTTAGCTTTTCTTTATAGTACTTGGGGTTAGGAAGAGGAAGGTAATTAAGGCCAGAAAGGTAATAGTAGTTCTCTTTTTGAAGGATGGTTTTATTCGCAAGAAGAGAGGCTAGAGCTTTTTTGATTAAATTTAGGGAGTAGAGCTTATCTGAAACAAGAAGAAGGTGGATTTCGTCTTCAGTTAGGGGAGAACTAAAACGATGATGATAAAGAAGGGTTTTTTGAATAGAAAAAGTAAGAGACATATGAGTAGTATAGAGGGAAAGAAGGATTTTTATGATTTGGGGTGTTTTTTCAGAAAGGGTTGGTATAATA
This sequence comes from Candidatus Shapirobacteria bacterium, assembly GCA_030613565.1. Lineage (GTDB taxonomy): Bacteria > Patescibacteriota > Microgenomatia > UBA12405 > JAUWLS01 > JAUWLS01. The sequence continues at coordinate 1,316 of JAUWLS010000016.1, forward strand.
TAGCCCAGGCATGGAGTTAAGTAAGAGAGAAAAGAAAATTTGGAGAACTTGGGAGATAGTCCCGGGGGCAGTGGCATGGTTTTTGATTTTTTTGCCAATATGGGGGGCATTTTTGATTCCAAGAGTAGTAGCTTACTTTGTAATTGCTTTTTTGTGTTATTGGGTCTGGCAATCTTTTAAGACTCCTATTTGGGGAATATCTGGATTTTTGAGAATAAAAAAAGAAGGAAGGATTGATTGGAAAAAGAAGTATAAGGAAGACAAAGAAAAAGGAGATCTTGATTGGGACAAGATAAATCACGTACTGACAGTCCCCTCTTATAAGGAACCGAAATCAGTTTTAAAGATGACAATGGATAGCTTGATGGCACAAGAGGGAGTAGATTTTTCAAAGATTTGGATAGTTTTGGCTTTGGAAGACAGGAGTGGAAAAGCATATTTGGATGAAATAATTCCCTGGCTTAAAAAAGAATACGGAAAGAAAATTGTAAACTTGATTCCGATCATTCACCCTGACGGAGTTAAGGGAGAAGTAATCGGAAAAGCATCAAACAATGCTTGGGTGATGAAGAAGTTTAAAAAAGAATATGTGGACACAGGGAAACTAAATATGGATGAATGTACTTTAAGTACATGTGATGCAGACACAATAATTAATCCAAGGTTTTTCTCAGCTTTAACTTACCACTTTGCGACAAACAAAAATCGTTATGAAAGATTCTGGCAAACACCAATAAACTGGCACAATAATTCAGATGAAGTTCCCGCACCAATTAGAATTGTAGGAACAATTGGAAATGTATCTCACTTGGCATCTTTGCAGGATCCTGAGGGATTGATTTTTAATTATTCTTTTTATTCAAGTTCTTTTAAGTTAATTGACAGTGTTGGGTACTGGGATATAGATATTATTCCCGAGGACTGGCATATGTTTTTACAGGCTTTCTTTGGAACTCAAGGAAATGTGAAAGTGGAACCGATTTTCTTACCAACAATAACTGATGCCCCAGGAGGGGATACTTATTGGAAAGCATTGAAAAACAGATATGTACAATGTGAGCGTCATGCTTGGGGAGCAACAGATATACCTTATGCTGTGATTCAGTCGATGAGACATAAAGAGATTCCTTTGTATAAGAGAATGGCAAGGTTGGGAAAACTTTTGGAGTCTCATTTTGTGTGGTCTTCAAACTGGTTTATCTTAACTTTGGGATCTTCGTTACCAGCACTTTTAAACCCTGAATTCTTCCAGACTGCACTTGGTTTTTCTTTACCAAGAGTCAGTCAGACAATTTTGACTTTTTGTTTGATTCCTTTGGTAGTGGTAGTGGTCTTGGATTGGAAATTAAGACCTAAGTACAAAGGGAAGATGAAACTCAAGAAAAAAATTGCTTGGTGGTTACAGTGGCCAATAATGCCGGTGGCAACTTTGTTCATGGCCTGCTTGCCAGGACTGCAATCACACACTAAGCTAATGGTAGGGAAAAGATTAGAATACAAAACAACTGAAAAAAGCTAAAGGTAATGAAAAAGATATTTGAAATTTTGTCTTCAATTGGAAAATTATGGGAAGACGAAACAGTATTAAGAATTTTAAGATGGAATTTACTAACATTGGGATTGCAGGGAGTAGTTATTTGGTGGAAGTTTTCTTCTTTACCTCCAAAGATTCCTTTGTTTTACAGTAGGGCTTGGGGAGAAGGTCAGTTAGTTGAGGCACATATGATATTTGGATTGCCAATTATTTCATTGACAGTTTTGATTATTAATAACTTTATTGCTTCAACTTTGGGAGAGAAGGGTAAGACTTTGGTAGTGATGCTTGCTTTGGCAAGTTTGATATTTTCTTTTTTGGCTTTAGTTACTGGTTTTAAAATTGTAAGCATTGTTGGATAGTAATTTTTGGTTATTGATAAAAGCTCTTTTGGTATCGGGGGTAGTTTCTTTTTTTTCGACTGAGGCAGTAAGAAAGTTCTTTAATAAAAAAGGGTGGGTGGAGAACAGAAAAGAGAAGCAAAAGAAAACAGGTAATGTGACGGCGTCAAGATCAGTTCCTCGGGGAGGAGGAATAGCGATTTTTTTGGCAATTTTAACAGTAGTCTTTTTTGTACCGTTAGATAAGCATTTGATAGGAATTCTTTTAGGAGGATTTATAGCTTTAGTAATAGGGGTTTGGGATGATATTCTAGACATCTCTCCTCTGCCTCGTCTTTTAACTAATTTTTTAGCAGCTGGAGTGGTGGTAGCGAGTGGAATTGGAATAGCGGCTTTATCAAACCCATTTGGAGGAGTGATTGATTTGTCACATCCGCAGATTGCTTTTGAGGCATTGGGGAAAGTAAGAACAATTTGGGTAGCGGCTGATATTTTGGCAATAGTTTGGATAGTGTGGTGCATGAACAGTGTGGGGTGGGCAACAGGAGTAGAAGGACAGTTGCCTGGGTTTGCAGCAATAACAGCAGTGATTATTGGAGTATTGGCTTTGAAATTTGGACAGGACATTACCCAATGGCCAGTAATAGTACTGTCGGGAACAGTAGCAGGAGCATATCTTGGATTTTTACCACATAATTTCTATCCGCAGAAAATTATGCCAGGGTACAGTGGGAAAAGTTTGGCAGGTTATTTTTTGGCAGTGTTGGCAATTTTATCGGGTGCAAAATTAGCAACTGTGATTTTGGTTTTGGGAATACCAATGATTGATGGAATATGGGCAATGATAAGAAGGATTAGTAAAGGAGAGGCGCCATGGAAAGGAGACGCCCAACATTTACATCATCACCTGTTGAGAGCCGGTTGGGGTAGAAGAAGAATTTCTGTTTTTTACTGGATGATGAGTTTGGTTTTAGGAGTATTAGCACTGAGCTTAAACAGTGAACAAAAGATGTGGGCGTTTTTAATGCTAGGAATTGGGTTCGGAGCCATGATCTGGAGTTTAAAGAGAAAAAACGGGAGATAATTTAAGATTAAAAAGACTGAGTTAGTTGAGATAGATGAGGGATTGTTTTACACTTTGCTTATGATAAAAGGCTATTATCAGGATGTTTTTACACCTTGGGTAGAGAAAATAATTAAAACCAGAGAATGTGGAACGGTGGTTGGTTTTTCCGGGTCAGGAAGATCTAGTGTGATTGGCAAAGCTTTTGAAAATCTAGGGCAAGATAAACTATTTAAAGTATTAGACTTGGACTTGGTTTCCAAAGAGACTGTGAAAAGAAAAAAAGCTTTGAAAGAAGAAATAGAAAAAGGAATGATAGAAGGTGTTAAGTTTTTTTTGATACTTGGACTGAGAACAGACTTGGTTTCTGGAAGGAGGAAACTAAAAAGCCTTTATCAGATTCGAGTGTTGATGAAAAAATCTATTAATTACATTTTTGTCCCTCTTGATGATCCTACTTTGATAAAAAAGAAATTGCTGAAAACAGGTCGAGCAGACATTTTGTTTTCAAACTTGGTTTATTTGTCTTTTGCTAAAGGAAAATATTTTGACCAACTAATAGAGCAAATGAAAAATAGATTTGATTTAGATATTTCACCTGATCAGGCAAAGAAAATACAGTGTTTGTCCGGAGGGGCACCACGTTTGGTTAAATATATAAGTAAAGATTTTAAAGAATCAGGTGAAGTGAGAATGAGCGAGACAACTGAAGGAATGGCAACAATCATGCTCAAGGAAACTCCCCTTTCTGTTCTTGGGTGGCTAAAAAAGAAGGAGGGAGAAGAAAAAATAGCTGAATCTCTGGAAAGAGAAGGGGTGATAAATAAGAAACAAGGAAAATATGGGTTGACGAGCGGTGTTTTGGCAAAGGCTTTAGATAAGTTTAAATTGGGTTATAAACTGCGAGTTGATAACAAAAAAGAAAAACTGTGGCTTAAAGATGAAGAGGTGACAAGCCGGTTTTCAGCATCGGATAGATCTATTCTTTTTGCTTTAAGTAAAGAGAAAAGAGTTAGTCGAGAAGAAATGGCTAGAGTTATCTATGGAAAAAAAGCAGAAAAAGGGTTTTCGGATTATGCCATGGATCAGATGATGTCCCGATTAAGAAGCAAGATTAAAGAACTGGGGGTGGATGAAGAATTGATTTGTACTCAAAAGAGAATGGGTTATTATATGAAGAAATAAGATAATGAATGAGGTTGGGGCAGTACAAGTGGATCGTACAGGTCTATTGGCAAGATCGTCTCCGGAAGACAGTAGTGCTTTGAATATTTACCTAAAAGACAGTTTGTATGGCGAACCGGAATTGGGAAAAGTGATGAGAACATTGGCCAGACATCCTTTGACTGGGACCGGAAGGCAGGCTAGTGTTAATGATTATTCTCAGGGTAGATTCTTTTTAATTCATTCGACAGCAATGGAGTGGATGTTTAGTCCTGACAATGAGAAAAGGGGAAAGTTAAACAAGTATCAGGAAAAGATGAGGGGAGGTAATCCTTATAGTTGCAGGAAAGATTTGGATATAAATGTCGCTGTGGTGAGAGTGGATGACAAAAGGTGGAAGGAAATTAGTCAACTTTTTCTTGAATCAAGAGGGGAGGTTCTTAACCCTCAAAACTGGAAAGGTGAGGAAAAAAGTGTACCAAAGGTGGTAGCAATAGGGGGAGAAATATATGTTTCAAACAAAGTTTATGAAGATGACGGCTGGGAGTCAGTCCAAAAGGAAGCCTGGAGAGTTTACAGAGGCTTGATACCAGAAGACGATAGAGGAGATTATCTTTTTTTGGAGTCCAGCCAGGGAGTTGAATATGTGGTATTGGCCAAAGAAGCAAGAAAGAAAATTGAAGCGGGAGGAAAGAGAGCAAAAAGGGATATGAAGGCTTTAGCAGAAGTTTTTTTGATGCCAGTAAGAGGAGTGTGGAATGAGAATAAAGGAGAAATTGATCTTAAAATAAAAGAGGCTTACCAAGACAGGGGCTACGATCCTCGAAATATGCCACCTTTAGAGTTTAGTCCGAGAGCGGAATATTCTTGGACAGGAACGGAAAGGGTGGAGGCAATAGCCAGAGAAACAATAGAAAGGTCAACAAGAAGAAGAACGCCACTTAGTTATAATCCTCCCGAGTGGACTGAAAATCAATTATATTCCCTGCCGGTAGCCCTGCAAGCACTAAGAGTAAGGATGAAACAAATTTTTAATCAATGTTATTTTGAAAATGATACAAAAGGATTTCAAAGACAGATCGAAGCACTAAAAAGTCAGGTGATGGAGTTGAAAGGAAGATATTCAGAACTTGAAAAAGGGGTCCTGAACTCAGAAAATGAGGTACAGGCGATAAAACTATGGTCTGAACTGGGATCTAGCTGGGCAGTGGACCCTAAACAAACTGCAGAAATTTATTTAAGAACGGGACTGATGAAGCTTTTGGTGGGAGAAGAGATGAGAGTTGAGGGATGGGAGGAGGGGGCAGTTGATTTGGCGGGGAGAGGGGTGAGTTTGAGAAAGTTGTTAACCATGGTTGGAACCAACATGAGTAGAGTAGATAAAAAGATGGGTAGTTTTTCAAAAGGGGGGCAGGAGTTTTTAAACAAAGTGTTGGATTGTAGGAGTTTTTAAACAAGACAAGATTTTAGATCCAGATTTGTACAAAATGGGTTGGAATTGTCAGGATTGAAGTAATAATGTCAGAATTGTAGTTTTTTGCTTAGAATAGGCGATTTTGAGTTAGGGTGTGTCAAGCGGTAGTAGGCCTATAATGATTAAATATAGTTACTGTTTAACTGTCCCCTAGTGAGCTAGGAGAAACAGGGAAGCAGGAACTTTTAAAATCTAGCTATTCAGATCTCCTTTAGATTTAATCTGTCTTTTTGTTTATGAAAAGTGGATAGAAAGACGGATTAAATTAAATAAAGGAGATGGAGATGAATAAGTATGGGAAAATAATTGGTTTGTTTGTTATGGTGTTGGGACCACTACTGGTCAGTAGCTACGAGGTCCTTGTCGGGATTGATCTTTGGCCCATAGGCTTGATGGTTTTGTGTGTTGGGATTTTAATCATGGCTTGGAACAGGGGTTTTGAGAAATACGTGTGGCCTACATTTGTCGTCGGGACAGGGTCTATCTTTGTGGGGTATTGTTCCTATGGCAGAGTGAAAGCAGAGTTGCTTGCTGTTGGAATTATGATGCAAGTTATAGCTTTCTATTGGTTGGCTAATAAAAAAGCCAAAAAAAACAAAGAGTTGTTAAAGGATGGGTGAGAAAATGAAGAAAGAAAAAAAAGACCCAGTAAAGATGGTGCTGAGCATATTGTACGTGTTAGTGGTTATCGTAGTGGCTATTTTTTTGTGGGCCGAAAACGATGAACCAGGGGCTATAGTACCAGTTATAACAGTCACCGAGGGAACAAGGATGACGCAGGTCGCCCCTGAATCTTGGGGGTTTGTAAGAACAGACTTTGGAGGAATTTCTGTTTTTTGGCAATACGAAGAAAACGAGGAAGGAGAACTAGGGATTGCCTTCAAAGCTCTTGAGCAATTCGAAGACAACCAGGGCATGAGTCTTGGTTGGTTGCATACAGGCTGGTTCTCCTTGGACCCAGTATTTTTAAAGGACGGGGTCCGAGAAGCAGGATTTGGATACACAACCTGGAATATTTTCTGGGTCGTGATTCAAGAGGAAAACGGAGACGAATCTATTTTCGTTTCTATTTCTGAGTGAATTTCAAATAATTGAATAGCTAGTACCCGGAGGGAATATAGACTTTAGCCAATTGGCTTTAGTTGTTCCCCTCTGGGTATTTAGTGTTAAAAAAAATTAAAATTGTCAGGATTAGTCAAGTAATATTTATCTTTTTATGTTTGAATTAATTGATGGTATTACTTAATATTTAAAGTTAAATATAAAGATGAACGAGGTTTCACAATCACGAGGAATACAAACTGCTAAATCACAAGACAAGCCCTCGAAGAGAGGGTCGCAAACAAAGGAATGGAGGGCAGAGTCCGGACAGGCTTGGTTAATACCTTTGCCAGAGTTTCCTAATACAGTGGCCGAACGAGTAAGTGAGTGGATTAATTCGGTTGCTAGGCATCCTGGGAATTATTTTATGACAGCGGCTAGAGAACAGGCTGATTCTGAGGACTTGCTTCCAATGGATTACAAGGCTAGAGTGGATGAGATTTTGGAAGAACGAAGGCAGGGTATTAAAGATTTGAAATATCCAGAAACAAACACCGATATTGCTAAAAAGATAGTTTGGGGGTTTGGTGGAGAGGTTGAAAGTTTTAATAAACTCAGAAAAGCAGTGGCAAGGATACCAGAAACTGCAGACGACACTAGTTTAAAACACAGATGTAATGCAATGGCTTTAAAAGAAGATGTATTGATACCACTTGATCTTACTGACTTTTCTGCTGAGGAAGGGACAGTTGGCATTAAAGACGTGTTTAAAACACTAAGTGGAAAGGAGAGACTGGGACTTATAAGAGCGTTTATTGATATAAAGGAAAACGCTATTTTAAAAACTGTTTTTAGATTGAATGAAGGGGTACAAGATAAAGAAGGTAAGGTGATTTCACCAGCGATTCCCCAAGCTGCAGGTTTGCTTTTGGAAAGTGCTAATATTTCTAAGGAGGAATATGGGGAGTATTTAGAAAGCAAGGGGAAGTGAAGTGGAAGAATATCAATCAGGAGTAGATTATGAAATAAGAAGAAAAAAGGTGCCAGGGAAAGTTAAGGCAACGGTGGCAGGATTGGCAGTAGCAGCAGCAGTGAAAATCCTTGGTGGAAGTAAAGGAACAAGTGGAGCGGAGGTGACTGATCTTAATAAAGTAACTGATTCACCGACTCCCACACTAATAGCGTCTACTACTCCCACACCAGAGGAAAGGTCAGAGTATCCGACCCTCGATCAAGAGCTGGCCGGACAAGCCACAGTTATTGCACCTTCAGAAGACAATGAAGAAGGAGGCGTGGTAGAAACTGTGAAAGTTACCCCATCCGCCACTCCGGAAAGTGAAGAGTGGAAAACAAATTGGCCTAAATCAGATGTTTTTCCTGACTTAACAAAAGAAAAGAATGGGGGGTTTTATTATTTTAGTCAGGAAGGAATTGATTCCCCTTATAATCTTTTCGGCTTAGAAGAATATATCCAAAGCCTACCGGAGAATGAGCAAAGACATGCTGAGGAGAAAGTAATGGCTTTGGCCATAATCACCAGCCGCCAGATACCGGCCAACGCCTTGAAAGAAATAATAGAAATTGAGATGCAAGAGTTCAGGCTTTATGAAGAAAATCAGTCAAAGGTGGATAATTTGGAACTTGTTTATGTTGAGAGTGAAGGAGAAAGAAGAGCAATCTTGTCTCCGAAAGAAATTGTGAGTTATGTGGATTTGCCGATACAAAAATATTTTACACGAACCAGGGCAATTCCTAGAGATTACCTAGCAGAACACCCAGAAATTGCGGTTTCGATGTATCAGTATTGTTTGGATAAAGTTTCTGAAAAGAAAAAAATGGTGATGGAGGAAGGTGTAGCAATGGATCTTGAGGACAGAAAAGCAGATCTTGCTTGGGTTTTGGATAGGCTTGAGATTATAGGTGATATTTCTGGGCTAGCTACTGATGGATTAATATTGGAAAAAGAGGTTTGGGAAATTAATCAAGAAGGAGAGAGTCTGTTTGATCAGTTGGGGAGTAGAATTAATAAGTTGACAGCGATTTTGGTTCTTGAAAACCTTAATTTAGAAGAATCTTTCTCGATAGATCAATTTGATCCTTCTAAAAATAATTTAAAAAGGCCTTTTTATGATTTATTGGTCCTTGATGCGGAAACGGCTACAAGAATCATTAGTATGGACGAAGACATTGTAGAGAGTCTTCCAGATTACAGTAAACTAATAAGGGCTTATCCTAAATTTTTTAGGAATGTGAACAGTGACCCGGAAAATGTATCCCAACCCTTAAAGGAATTACCAACTTCTGTTTCTGGAGGTACTCGTGTTCTAAAAGATCAGCATGCAAATAAACAAAAGGAGTGGTCAAAACATCATGCAAGAGGAGGTAGAAAAGGGAAAATGCCCCCTTGGGTTTAGAGTTTACTCAAATTTCTCGGCGTATCGACCTGAGATCCAGCCTTCTTCTCCTTCTAGGTATTCGATTTGATACCAACCGGATTTTTCATCAAGAAGAGAATAGTCTTTTCCTGGATCAACTTTAGCTGCTTCGGAGGCAGAAGTAGAAGGTTCGATTCTAACCCTGAGCCAACCAGTGGGAGTGTCTAAAATAGTGACATATGGAAGCTCTGGTTTGTCATCGTCTGAAAGCTCTTGATCATCATCAGATTCTTCTTCCTCTTCTGGTTCAGGAGGGAGTTGGTCTTTTTTAAGTTGTACTTCAGCGACTAAGCGATAAGCATTGATTCCACGAGCATAGATCTCTTTAGATTCGTATCCTGGAAAAGTTACTAGGATTTGGTGGTCACCTTCAGTAATGTTGGGAATGTTTATGGGAGAGAAGCCCTGCATTTGTCCGTCAACAGCGACCGTGGAGGCATCGGGCTTGGTGGTTACAACAAGACCAGATTGATCTTTTTCTCCGGCTTTTTCAAAGTAAAGAATGTAACCGCTAGTTTTGTCTTTGTCGGCATCAAACTGATAGTCAACAATGGTGGTAATTTTGTTATTTAGAGGAATGTTTTTTTCAAAGGTAGGAATTGTTGGATCGGAAGGAACAAGTTTGAGTCGGTAGCTACCTGGTTTTAGAGAAGTGTTTTTATAAGGAGTGGTTCCCAGTTCTTCATCGTTTAGAAAGATGGTGGCAGAGGGGTAAGAACTGATATCAAGAGCTGCTTTTTGAGGGGTTAGAGAGCAAGCAGAAAGAAAGAGAGCAGAAAAAAGGGAGAGAGTTAAAAGAAAAGGGAGTTTAAGGAATTTCATTAGCTTATGATAACAAATTTAGGGTTGGGATTTTATGAATAAAGAGAGAGCAGTTGGGGGTAGGAAGTGAGAAGAATGTTTTTTTTAGTTTTTACTGTGTTAGATTTAAATTAGGTGAGAGTGAAGATAAGGATAAGAAAAAGCGTTTTATTAGGAGGGTTGCTGTTGGCTTTTTCTTTAATGATATTTTTGGTATCGATTCAGATAGTCGGAAAAGAAGAGAAAGAAAACGAAGATAAAAGGGACTTTAGTCAGGGAGTTTTTTCAAGGTATTTGTCCTCCCCCACTCCAGCTCCAGTGGAGACAGTAAGGGTGGGATTGGTGGGAGATTTGGCTTTGGGAAGAATGGTGACAATAAAGGCAAGAGAGAAAAAAGATTTTTCTTATTTTTTAAAAGAGATGGAAGGTTGGTTATCTTCAAATGATATAAACATTGGAAACCTGGAAGGGCCGATAATTTCAAATTGCCCAAGTGTTAGAGAAGGAATGACTTTTTGTGGAGACAAGAATTTTTTAGATTCTTTATCAAAGGGTAGGATGGTTTTTAGTTTGGCAAACAATCATATATTAAATTATGGAAGTAGTGGTTTTTGGGAAACAGTAGGAGAGCTGGGTAAAAAAGAAATTCCTTGGTTTTATTCACACAGACTGCCAGTAGATAAGTTGGGAGGGAGAGAAGATGAAGAAATGGAGTCGGGAGAGTTTTTGTTGTGGGAAAAAAACGGAATTAGAGTGGGAATGTTGGGATGGGATCTTTCGGGAGGACATTGGTACCAAGAGGAAGATATTTTAAAAAAGGTGGAGGAGTATGGGAAGGATGTGGATTGGCTGATAGTTAATCTACACTGGGGAGGAGAATACAAAGAAGAACCGGAGGAGTGGAGGGTGGAGTTGGGACATAGATTAATCGAGTCCGGAGTGGACATAATACAGGGGCATCACCCACATGTAGTTCAAAAAACAGAGGAGTACGAGAACGGATTGATTTTTTACAGTTTAGGAAATTTTGTTTTTGATCAAATGTGGAGTGAAGAAACAAGGATTGGAAAAGTGATAGAGCTTGAGCTTTCTAAAGATGAGATTTTAAGAAAAGAAGAGAAAAGGATAAAGATTTATGATTATAGTCAACCAAGACTAGAGGGATAAGTCAGGATAGATTTTTTGAACAGCTTTGATAAGGATTTGGGTTGCTTTTTTAGTGTCACCTTCAATGCGGCATCCAGCGGCAGTGGCGTGTCCCCCACCACCTAAAGCAGAAGCAAGAAGGGAAACATCGTATCTTTTTTGATCTCTGGTTCGGAAACTACAGGAGCAAATTTCTGGTTCATTTTCATTGACCATGGCGACGATGTCATTTCCAAGAGCAGATTTAATGATGTTTTGAGGTTGGATATCTTGGTCATGTTTTTTAATGGAATGAGATTGCAGTTCTTTGTAGGAGATGGTTGTAATGACAAGCTGATCTTGGAAAAAGTGTTTTTGATTTTTTAAAGCAAGTTCAATATATTTTAGGGATTTTCTAGTGTGAAAGTTGTCGATATGGAAAATAATGTCGTCAAGATCAATACCAGTAGAAAGAAGATCGGCAGCGATTTGATAGGTTTCAGAATTGGTCCCGGGATATTTGAATTTGGAATCGGAATAAAGAGCGGCGAAAAGACAAGTGGCAATGTCAGGAGTAATTTCTATGTTCCATTCTTTAAATAGTCGATGAAGAAGTTGGGCTGTGGCGGGAGTATCAGGATCAATGAGATTTAAGCTTCCAAAAGAAGGATTAGAGCGATGGTGGTCAATAACAATTACTTTTAGATTTTTGGGAAACTCAACGGATGATCTTTTCGTGACCTGGTCAAGGCTGGCTATGTCAAGGGCAATAAAAAGATCAAAGGAAGAAAGGTCTTGGTCTTGCCAGGTTTCTTCTTTGATTTGGTCATAAGAAGGCATGAATTCGTGAGAGTAGTTGGGGCTATTGTCGGCAAAGATTATTTTGGAGTCTTTTTTAATCTGTTTCAGAGCGAGATGGAGAGCAAGATTGCTGCCAACAGAATCGTGATCGGTCCCAGGATGACAAACCATGAGGATGGAATTAGATTTTTTGATGAGATCAAGAATTTCTTGAGGTGTGTTCATTAGGGAATTTTTTTAAATAATCTAGGACCTCTTGAGATGAGTCGACAATGGTGTAAACATCTATTTCTTCAGGACGTAGAAGCATGTTTTTGGCAATATGTTCAATGATGTCGTGCCAGAAAGATCCAAAAAAGATTAGGGGGCGGTAGTTTTTATGAAAAAGACGAGCAAGTCCCCAGACAAGGCCTAGTTCAGAAAGGGTTCCTGTACCACCATTGAAGATAATGAAGGCATCACCAAGATCGACTAGTTTTTGAGTGCGATCAATGTAGTTGTCTAATTCGTAAGTTTCATCGGCTTTGTTTACAGAAGCTTTTCCTTCAAAGAAAGACATTCCTTTTGGATTGAAGGTGGCAGTGATCACTTTTCCCTTGGCCTCTTTAGCACCATGAGTGGAGGCAAGCATGACTCCAGGTCCACCACCATTAACGATAGTGTAGTTGTTTTGGGCCAAAAGCTTGGCTGTTTTTCTGGCTGATTCGAAAAGTTCCTCTCCCGGTTTGGTTTGAGAAAAGCCAAAGAATGTGACGTTTTTGATCATAGGTAATAGTACATTAGAAAAATGGGTTGAGTCTATTAGGGAAATTTTCAAAGAGGATTTTTAAACTTTTCATGAACAACTGCATTTTAGGTTTTACAGAAGACCACTTAATAGGTCTTGACAAGAGATCTGTTTGTACTTAGAATAGATTATGAATGTGGTGTCTATATCTGACCTGAAAACTAATCCTTCAAAGGTGATTGCCCAGTCTGATGATTTTCCTGTAGCAGTGGAGAACAGAAACAAGATTAAAGCATATCTACTTGGAAAAGATTTGTATGAAAAAGTGGTTTCATATCTTGAAAATCAAATAGATGAAAAAGCTGTTAAAGAAACAGATTTTTCTAAAGGTAAAGATTTTGAAAAGGTGGCGAAAAGTTTAGGTATATGAGGATAATAATATCCAGTAAGGCAGAAAAGGGATTAAGGAGATTGTCGAAGTTGGATCAGATTGCAATTGTTAGAAAAATTCGACTAATAAAAGAAGGGGGCTTGGGGAATGAAGAAAGTCTTAAGGGTTATAAGAATATTTATCGAATAAGAGTTGGGCACAATAGAGTTGTGTACAAAAGAACAAAGGAAGAAATTTATATTGTATTAATTGCTCACCGAAAAGATATTTATAGAATGAGCGGAAGGATTTTGGGCTAGAGAGACTTAAAAAAGTTCAGGTTTTGAGAAAGATTTCCAGTAAAAAGGGCGGAGGTAATACAAAGATCGTCTGCCCCAGCATCTAAAAGATTGGGTGCATTTTTTTGAGTTATTCCCCCATCAACAGCTATCTTGAAAGAGTAGTTTCCTTTTTTCTTTATTTCTTTTAGAGTTTTTATTCTTTCAAAGATTTTTTTATTTAAAAGATGTGGTTTCAAACCGGCTTTTCTGCCTAATAAAAGAATTGAGTTAAGTTGGGAAAAAAGAGACTGATCTAAAAGATTTAAGGGGGTGTTTATATCAAGAGCAAGGGAGGGTTCTAAAAAGTGATCTAAACAGCGGTCAACAAAGGCTTTTTGATCGGGCATGTGTTCGATGTGACCAGTGACTCTTGAGGCAGCAAGAAATTCACACTTACCGATCCAGGAAATTGGGTTTTTGACCATAAGGTGGATGTCCCAAAGGAAGGAATGGTCTTTTAGGCGAGAAAGGAGTTCGGTAGAGAAAGTAAAACCAGGAGTGAACTTGTCGTCAGTGACATCAACTTGGACCCAAGTGACAAGGTCTTCTAAAAGATGAAGTTTATTTTGGACTTCTTGAAAATCTTTTTCAAAAATGGAGGGAATAATCATTGCCGATAGTGATGAACATGTTGGGCAAGTTCAAGGAGACGGCAGGAGTAAGCATATTCATTGTCATACCAAGCAGCAATCTGAAGAAGGTCATCAGAAACTACTTTGGTCATGATGGTGTCTATGAGGCAAGAAGCAGTGTTTCCGATGATGTCAGAAGAGACTAGAGGTTCGTAGGAAATCTTTAGGCGACCAATGAGTTTAGGATCGAGGGCAGCTTCTTCCAGAATATGATTCACTTCTTCAACGGTGGTTTTTCTAATGAGTTTAAAGGTAAGGTCAGAATAAGAACCACAAACAACAGGAACGCGAATAGCGGAGGCAGCAAAACGGCCAGCGACTTCAGGGTAGGCAGCAATTACAGCTTTGGCAGCACCGGTAGTAGTGGGAACAATGTTTTGGGCGGCGGCACGACTTCGGCGAGGATCTTTATGAGAGCCATCGACTATGTTTTGATTGGAGGTATAAGAATGAATAGTGGTCATAATGGCTTCCTGAAAACCAATTTCCTGATCTATTATTTTCACTAAAGGAGCAACACAGTTGGTGGTACAAGAACCGTTACTGACAAGTTTTTGACCACGATATTGATTATCATTTACTCCCATTAGAAAAACTGGAATAGAGGTATCTTTAGGAGGAGAAGAGATAATGACTTTTTTGGCACCAGATCTAAGGTGAGCTTCTGCTAATTTGCCTCTAAAAGCACCAGTGCACTCAAGGACAACATCAGGAGAATAGTTTTTCCAAGGAATGTGAGAAGGGTCGCGTTGGGCAAGGAGAGGGATTTGTTTGTTTTGAATAACAAGGCGACCAATTTCTTGGGAGTTTCGGGGTCCGATAGTATCGATTTTATAAGGGAGACGACCATAGACGGAGTCATATTTTAGAAGGTGGGCCCAACCTTGAGTATCCATGGATCCAGAGGTATTGATAGCGACTAGTTCTTGATCATATTTTTCAAGTAAAAGTGCTCTTATAAGAACTCGACCGATGCGACCAAGGCCGTTGATGGCAATACGGGTGGAGCTAGGTTTTTTTTGTTTTTTTGTTTTCAAGGCAGGAATTTAGATTTTAATGGCGGGGAGAGTTTTGTAGGAAAGAAGATGAAGAAGTGCTCCTCCAGCGTAGGAAACAAAATCTACTTTTTTTTCTAGATTAAGTTTTGTGAGAGAAGCCTCAGTGTCTCCCCCACCTATGAGAGTATAGGCGGAAGAAGAAGTGACAGCAAGAGCAATTTTTTTATTACCAACCTGTCCTGTTGGTTGAGTGTAGTTACTAACAGGGCCGGCCCAAATAATGGTGGAAGAGTCTTTTATGATGGAAAGAAATTTTTGTTGAGAAGTAGAGTCGATATCTTGATGGTCTTGGGTCAGGGTAGCAATTTGGACTTTGGGATCAGGGGAAGAAGGAAGAAAGGTAGGGAGAAGACCAGCAATTAGAATGTGGTCAAAGAGAGAAATAAGGTCGGGAAGATAATTTAGTTTATCTTTTTTCCCACCGGCAAGAATCAAAGTGAGTGGTCGGGAAGGATTTTCAATTAGAGAGAAAATAGCTTTGAATTCTTTTATGAAATCGTCTCCGTAGAAGGTGGGGAGTAAGTCTTTTAGTCCAGTAATAGAAGCGTGATGGCGATGAGAAGTACCAAAGGCGTCGTTTAGAAAATAGGAGGCGAAAGAGGCAAGGTTTGAGGAAAGCTCTGGACTATTTAGTTCTTCCCCGGGATAAAAGCGAAGGTTTTCGAGCATGATAAGATCGTTGGTAATAAGAGCGCGGGTAATTTCGTCTTTATCTTCTAGAGTTGGTAAGAAAACTGAAGAGAGAGGTTTGGGAGTTTTGGGATTGGAGTTTAGAAGGGAAAGAAGTTCGGTATAAACAGGACGGAGAGAGAAAGAAGGATTGGTGGTGCCACCAGGACGGCCAAGATGGCCGATGATAATTAGTTTGGATTTTTTGGCTAAAAGTTTTTGGAGGGTGGAAATGGATTTTTTAAGACGAGAATTATCAAGAATTCGACCTGATTCTAGAGGTAGATCGAGATCAAGACGAATCAGAATGGTTTGGTTTTCAGGGATAGTGGAGGCGTCAGGTAAATTCATGGTCTTCGTGTTCTTCAATTTTTTCTAATCTTCTTAAGTGTCTTTTTTCGGCCGAGAAAGGAGTGGTAAGGAAAGCGTCGACAATTTTTAAGGCTTGGGATTCAGAGACAAGATCTGCGGGGAGAGAGAGAATGTTAATGTCTTCGTGTTCGCGGGATTGGATGGCTCTTTTTACATCGAAAGTTAGAGCAGAGCGGATGTTTTCAGTCTTGTTGGCGATTATATCGACTCCGACTCCGGAACCACAGATTAAAATTCCTTTGGCCTTATTTAAGGCAACAGCTTTGGCAACAGGAACAGCATAATCAGGGTAGTCGTCGTCTGCTTGGTAAGTATGAGGTCCTAAGTCCTGAATCTGATATTCGTTTTGTTCAAGATGTTTTTTGATGGCTTCTTTTAGTTTAAAGCCTCGATGGTCAGCGCCAAGGTAGATAGTAGACATTTTCTATATACAAATGATATCACTTTGGCAGATTTAAACAAAAGCAGAGGCAAGATCAGTTAGTTCTTTTTTGGGGTCCTTGCTGGCAACTACATCTGAAGAAAGGACTACACCTTTGGCTCCGAGAGACAGGGCAGTGACTACGTCTTGTTTGGAATGAATTCCGGCACCAACAAGAATGGGGACATTTTTAGAAAGATTGACTAGTTTTTTTATGATTTTGGGTTTTTCGGAAGAAACAGAGACATCTTTTCGGGCAATGAGGTTTTTGGGTTCATAAGCTAAGTAGTCTGGTTTTAGAGAAAGAGCCCAGGACAAAGCCTGACCTAAAGATTTAATACAAAGAACGGTTTTAAAATTAGGAATAGACTTATTGCTTTTAAGAACAGCTTTTACAGTGCCGGAGGGAAGAGGATGTTCAGAGTGGTTTAAAAGAGCTCCTTTGGCTCCTAAATAAGAGGCTTGAAGAGCGGAGGTCCAACCAGTGTGTTTCCCTTCAAGATATTGGTCTGTTTTTTGGAGGAAAAAATCGAGAGAAGAAACTGAAGAGAGGCGATGAAGGTCTAGGGCCGAGACAGCAGGAATAATGGGAACTTTAAATTTTTCTGAAACCTCTTGGCACACTTTTACTAAAGATAAAGCACCATCCTCAAAAGTCTGGGGGTAAAGTTTAAAATTTAAAATTATCATTTTTTCTTTTTAGTTAGGGTTTTGAAGTAGGAGAATTGAGCCCCAAGACCAACAGTGACAATAGCGATTTTAGTCAAGGTGGAAACGAAAGGAACTAAAAGTAAGGCCTGGAGAGCGAGGAGTCCAACAAAAAGATGATTAAAGACTAAAGTCTTTGGTTTCTTTAAGATAAAGCGACCAAGAGAAAAGGCAATAAAGGTCTTTGATAGGGTTATGGCAATTAAAAGAGAGGCTCCTGTCAGGAGAGAAACTGGAATTCCCAAGACTGTTATTAAAAGAAGGAAGAGGACAAAAGGAGAAAGAACAAGAATAATTAATCCTTTAACAAGATTAAGAGCGGGTTTTTTCTCGATTTGATCAAGAATAGGAGTTAGTTTTTGGCCAAAGAGAGTAAAGACTAGATAACCAAGGACCAGACCAGAGAGAAGTCCGAAGATGGATTTAGAAAAGAGAGTGTAGAGTTGGGACTTGGGTGTTTTGGCTGGGACGTCCCAATCATAAGAATTGCTGTATTCAGGGGGCTGGTGGTAAGTAGTTTGGCCAACAATAATAGGATCTTGGAAGTTAACACCTTCTTGAGGGACAGTGTAGTTTAGGTCTCCTTCAATTAGAGTTCCAGAAAGGAGGGTGGAAGAGCCAGCAAAGAGATCAAGGTCATCCATGAAAATAGCAGACATAGTAGTGTCTCCAGTAAAAATTTTGGCTTGACCTTCAGTTTGACCGTAAAGAGTAGTGTCTCCAGAGGCAATCAAAAGACTACCACCAGTGGCACTTTCTTTCTGGATAGTGGCTTGACCAGCAAAAATAGCAAGATCATCAACTATGATTCCAGTGACAGTAACATTTCCTCCAGCGAGAATAAGATCTCCGTTTACAAGACCAGAGAAAGAAATGTCTCCACCGGCAACATGAAGATCTCCGTTTACGATGGCATCAATAGTAACTGTTCCTCCAGCAATCCAGACATCACCATTGTAAGTACCAGTAAGGTTAATTGTTTCAGCAACGTCAACATAAAGACCTTCATAGACTTCTTGGTCAAAGGGGGGTTGGCTATCAAGAAGAGCGGATTCTTGAGCTAAAAGAACGGATGGAAAAGACAAAAAGATAAAGAGAAGGAAGGCTATTATTTTTTTCATACCATATGATAACAGAAAGTTGGATTTGGGTTTGATAGACTTAATTTATGAATATGTTGAATCAGAGTTTGTGGGGAGATGAGAGCTTTTCAGCAATAGCAGTACAAAGAGGTTTTGGGGACATGATTGGAGTGGTGGCAAGAGATACAGCACCTCCAGGATATTACATAGCAAACTGGTTGTGGACTAGAGGGTTTGGTTTTTCAGAAATGGGAATAAGGACAATGAGCACTTTAATGATGATAGTGACAGCGGTTTATGCAGGATTAATAGTGAAGGAGTTATTTAAAAGTAAGTGGGAAGCGGTCGTGGCAGGAATTGTGGTTTTCTTTGCTCCATTTTTGTTTGATTTTGCGTTTGAAGGAAGGATGTATGCGATTTTAGGAATGTTTTCAACAATGAGCTTTTATTATCTATTGAAAAAGAATTGGGCGGCTTACAGTGTGACGGCGGCACTAACTTTGTATGCTCAGCACTTTGGGATATTTGTGATAGCTAGTCAGGGATTGTGGTTTGTGGCAGACAGATTTGTGGATTGGGTAGGATTCTTAAAGAAGAAGAAATTGGGACCGATACTGAGGGACTTAAGGCCATTTTTTATAATGATTTTGTTGTATAGTCCGTGGATTTATCCTTTGTATAAGCAGGTGACAAGAGTAGGGGGAGGAGGATTCTGGTTGGGAATTCCAAAAGTGAAGGATTTATTGGAGATAGGGTTAAGGTTTTTAACAGGAGGAGTAAAAGAGGAATACAGAATTGGAGTAGCAGTAATAGTCTTGGTTTTAGGACTGGGAAAGAAGTGGGGAAAATATAAGAAGGAATTGGTGTTTTGTATGGCAATGTTTGTGGGACCAATAATACTGTCTTTTTTGGTGAGTCAGGTAATGACAAGTGTGTTTTTTGATAGGTATTTACTAAGCTCGGTAGTGATGGCGGGGATATTTTGGGCAGGAGGAAATAGAAAATGGGGAAAAATAATAGTAAGTTTACTGGCCGTATTTTTAGTGGTTATTTCAGGACAAAGATTTTTTAAACCTGAAAAAAGGGATTTTAGGGAATTGTCGAGGGTGATTAAAAGCCAGATAGAAGAGGATGATGTGCTTATTAACTACAATGGTGGAGCGCATCATTTGTGGGAGAGTAAATATTATGGAGTGGGAGCACCCATTTGGTCTCCAGGGGGACCATTACCCTATTGGGTGGGAACAGCGCAAATGGAAGAGAGGGATGTAATCTATGAATTACCAGAAGTTGAGGGAAGGTTGGGAGTGATGAGTAGTGAGAGCATTGAGAAGACGGTTTTACCTGAGGAGTGGAAAAGAGTTGACTTTAGTGAAGTGGGAAGTTTAAAAATTATTTGGTACAGAGAGAAGAGCAATATAGAATAAAGGAAGGAAAGATGAAGCCAATTATAGAAAAGCTTAAAAAGAAATATTGTGGAGAGATAAGTTGGGCGATGTTTTTTATTTTTGTAGTGGTAATAGTTTTGCGTATCCCCTCTTTGTTTGAACCTTATTCGTATGGGGATGAGGGAATTTACCTGGTGTTGGGACAGGGATTAAGAAAGGGATTGGTTTTTTATAGAGATATTCATGACAATAAGCCACCTCTACTTTATGCTGTAGCGGGGTTGGCGGGAAGTTTGGAATGGTTTAGGGCGATTTTACTAGGATGGAATTTATTTAACGTTTGGATTGTGTGGAAGATAGGAGAATTGATCTTTAAAAGTGAGTTGGTAGGTTTTTTTGCGGCTTTAATTTTTGGAATAGCAAGTAGTTTACCGGCCTTAGAGGGAAACATAGCAAATGGAGAGATTTTTATGATTATGCCTTTTTGCGCAGCGATATGGCTACTGTGGGAGGCAGTAAAAAAGAAAAAAGAAGGGTGGTTTTTTGGGGTGGGAGTTTTGACTTCAATTGCTTTTTTGTTTAAGATTCCGATTCTTTTTGATTTTGCAGCAATAATCTTTTGGTTGGTGGTAGTTTCTTTGAAAGGTAAGA
>JAUWLS010000014.1 GCA_030613565.1 Candidatus Shapirobacteria bacterium
ATAAACGATAACGAATGGCACCACATTGTTGGAATAGCCGATTATGAATCTAGCACCATATATATCTACAGAGACGGCATAAAAGGAACACCTGTAAGTATCACTATAACTGGCACAACTGACAACAGTGAGAATCTAAAATTTGGCCATGGATGGGGATATCTCGACGGATCTATAGACGAAATCAAAATCTACAATTATGTTCGCACCCCCGCTCAAATTGCCTGGGATTATAACCAAGGAAAACCCATTGCCCACTGGAAACTCGATGAGTGTGAAGGTACTACTGCCTATGATTCCTCTGGAAATGAATATCACGGTACCATTTCTATTGCTACTTCTCCTCAAACTTCTGCCGGCACCTGCACTGATGGTCTATCCACCTCCGCCTGGTACAACGGAGCAATTGGCAAAAGAAATTCTAGTCTCAACTTTGATGGAACTAGCGATGAAATTAACCTGGGCACTCTAGATAATTTATCAGGTAACTCCCAAACCACATCTTTTTGGGCAAAAACTGAATCTTTTAATGATTTCGCAAGCTTTATTGACAGCTCAAGTGGTGGTGCATCTACTACAGTCAGGCATTATATTGGCTACTACTATTCCGGTGCCCCTTACTTTTATGTCTGGATAGGTGACGGCAGCTCTTATCAAGGTCTTAACTTTAACTACACAATCCCCACTGACACTTGGGAACATTACACTGTTACCTTAAACGGCAGTGAGGTAAAACTCTACATCAACGGAAAACTATACGACACAAAAACCACTTCCTTAACCCTGGCTTCAGGAAACTATTACATCGCCAGGGGTCTTGGTGGATCTGGTCACTTCAATGGTCAAATTGATGATCTTCAAATCTATAACTACGCCCTCACTCCCACCCAAATCAAATCCCTCTACAACCAAGGTTCTGCTATTAGGTTTGGTCCTTCTTCTGGTTCTCCCTAAAATTAATCTTCTACTTATATAACTGACTGTGAGTTCCTATTGCTTCAAAAACAACCACCTTCTCTCCTTCAGTTTTTCTTTCTGAATACAACGCCCTCCAGTCCCCTGTTATATTAATACTCCTATATCCCCTGAATTTTCCCTTTAAAGCATGATTCCTTAATCTCCTGTCAAAATTATTTTCCAGAAATACACCCAATCTTTTTTCAAACTGTTTCTTTATATTACTTCCTAGTTTTTTATATTGTTTCTTAAACCTTCGACTAAATCTAATTTTTACCTCTCCAGCCATTTTATTGCTTCTTTTTTATTAGTAAAAGTTGGAGAAACTCTTCCCGCTTTTATATCTCTATCTGATTCTTTTAAAACCTTTCTCAAATATGCGTTTGGTTTTTCTTCCAAAGAAAAATGAACTGTTTTGCTCTTAATCAAATCTTTTAAATATGCATTCAGTAAAGAACTTAGACTAAAACCCAAATCCCCGGCTACCTTTTGGGCTTCTTGCTTAACTTTTACTTTCGTTCTTATATTTATTATTGCCGTATTCATATATACAAAGTATATACAATGAACACACAAAGTCAATCTCTAAAAACCACCCTCCTTCTCAACTTTCTTATTACCCCCTACCTAAAACTTATCTTTTCTAACTTCCCCTTCTCTATAATCCACAATACTCCTGGATCAGGATGCTCATGCATCTGTTCCCGTTCAAAAACTCCCTCTATCAACAAATGTCTTATTCCCGCCAAAACCGCACCATGAGTACAAACCCCTACTTTCTCTATCCCTTTCTTTTCTATTTCCCCCAAAAACTCTCTTATTCCCTCCACAAACTGACCCCAATCTTTCTTGTAAAACTCTCCCATCCTCTCATCTGTCTTGTATCCCCCTCCTGCTACTTCTTTTACCACCTTCATACTATCCACACATCTTTTAAAAGGTGAGCTGTACCATTCTGATATGTTCTCCTTTTTTAAATACTCTCCCATTCTCATCAAAGCTGGAACTCCCTCATCTAAGATACTTATCGTCAACTGCTTATCGCCATAATTCACTCCATCCCTCGTATAAAAAGTCTCTCCATGTCGAAATACATACCATTTCATATTTCTCCATCATACCTCATTCTCATCTCAACTCCTCCATAATATCCTCAATTCCCCTTACTAATACTTCTTAAGCTCTCAACTAACTCTGCAGAAAGTCTACCTGTACTTTTCCTTGATCCACACCACACTCGATTTTGACAAAAGTACGACCAACCGTTATACTAAACGTACAATGAATCTAACATCCATCTCCGACCTTCGGCAAAACGTGGCCAACATTATTGATCAAATAACCACTACTCAAAAATCAGTCACTATTATGAAACGCTCTAAACCCAAAGCTGTTCTAGTTGACTACGAATACTTCATCGCTCTTGAAGAGGCCATCCTCGACCTAACTGATTCTCAAGAAGCCCAAAAAGCAAAGGTCGAACCCCGCCTCCCTCTCCAGCAATACCTACAAAAACGTCAACTTAAACAATGAGGCTCTTTTTAACTCAAAAAGCAGCTAAAGAACTAGATAAAATCCCCAACCCAATAGCAAAAAAAATAATAAATTACATTCAAAACCTTTCTCAAAATCCCAGACCACAAAACAGCAAAAAACTCCACGGTCAAAACAACTATCGCCTCCGCATTGGTGCTTACCGAACCATATACACCATAGACAAAAAGAAAAAGGAAATTACAATTCTCCGAATAGCACATCGCAAAACCATCTATCGTTAACTACAAACCACGCTTCCACACCTATTCCTGTAACCAAAACCGCTCCTTCTCTAATTAGCCTGTTCATTCCTTTCGAAACCGAAGAAGTAATTGGCCCGGGCACTACTATCACTGTCTTACTTTACTCCACCCCCAACCTGACTTGTAATTAAAGGTCCACTCCTTTCCCCTCCCTCGTGTAAAAAGTCTCTCCATGTCGAAATATATACCACTTCATATTAAAAGATAATACCTTATTTCAACTCCTCCATAATATCCTCTATTCCCCTTACTGGCACTGCTCCTTCTCGAATCAATAAGTTTGCCCCAGAAGACACTGGTGAATCTATCGGGTTTGGTACCACCATCACTGTCTTTCCCTGCTCTGCCGCTAGTCTTGCTGTAATCAAGGTTCCACTCCTCTCCCCTCCCTCAATCACCAAAACCGCTCTCGATAATCCTGCCACTATTCTGTTTCTTTCTGGAAATGTCCACTTTTTAGGTCCAAAGTCTTTCTCATACTCACTAACTACCAATCCTCCCTTATCTAAAATCTCAGAATAAAGCCTTCCATTGCTTGTAGGATACAAAACATCTAGTCCATTCCCCAACACCGCTATTGTTCTTCCTCCTGTCCTTATACATTCCCAATGTGCCTCACTATCCACTCCATACATAAATCCTGATACTATCACCATTCCTTCAGATACCAACTTACCAATTAACTTGTGAACCACCCACCTCCCATACTCACTCATTTTCCTTGATCCCACCACCGCCAAACAATTTGAAAGCAAACCATCACTCCACTCTCCTCTATGAAACAACTGTTTTGGTGGGCTATCAATCTCCAAAAGGCTCTTTGGATACTCCTCTTTTCCTAAATACTTAACCCCAATCTTTCTATCTCTCCATCCCATGATCTATCATATCAAAGAATTGACATCTTATACATTTGTTGTATGATTATTGTATGAATACCGTAAACATATCCCTCCCCACAAAACTAAGGTCTAATGCAAACAGATTGGTTAAAGGTGGCTACTACTCTTCTTTTTCTGATCTTGTCAGGCACTCTATTCGCCAATTAATAAAAGAAAACAAATACAATCTCTGGGCAAAGAAAGCAAAAGAAGATTTTAAAAACGGAAAATCCATTGTTTTAAAATCTGAAAAAGACATCGAAAATTTCCTAGAAAACATTTAATGTACAAATTAGTTTTTTCCCCTGCTTTTCAAAGACAACTCAAAAAACTTCTTAAAAAAAATCCTTCTCTTAAAACAAAAACATTAAAAGCACTAAAATTACTCAGAAAAAATCCCAACCACCCTTCTTTTAAGCTTCATAAACTGTCTAGCCAAAATAACTGGTCAATCTCTTTAGCCAAAAATCTCCGTCTCATCTTTCATCGAAAAGAAAAAAATATCTTTTGTCTTAAAATCGGAACCCACGACCAGGTTTACTAAGAAACCTCTTTTTCTTTCCTAAATTTCAACCACACACTCTTGACAGCATGCACAAAAAGTAATAAAATACTACCAGTATGAAAGTAGCCAATATAACCACTACCAACCAAAAAGGGCAAATTGTTATTCCCCAAAAACTAAGATCCGCTTTAAACATCACTCCCGATGTACCTCTAAACATTGTTCTTTCTGGCAACGCCATTCATCTCTACCCTATCCAGGAAGTTATCACTAAAACCGAAAGAGAAAACTCCTACGCCAGCCTCCTAAAGCTAACTCAAGGAACCTGGAAAGAAAAAGATTGGACCTTAAAAAGAAAATCTCTTGAATTAAAAGCCTCTTTAGAAAGAAAGAAAAAATGGTAATCCTAGATACCAACATTATCATTGATCACCTCAGACAATCCAAAACAAAAAACTCCATCCTCTTAGATCTTGCTCAAAAAAAACCAAAAGAAATTCTAGCTATTTCCATCCTTACTGTTCAAGAACTTTACGAGGGTCAAAGCACTAAAAACAAAACCGCAGAACAGTTTCTTCTCGCCACCATCACCCCCTTAAAAATACTTCCCTACACCTACGAAACTGCCAAACTAGCCGGTCAAATTGCTAGAGATTCAAAAAACCCAATCCAACTTGCTGATGCCGCCATTGCCGCTACTACAATTCTTAATGGAGGAGAACTACTCACCCTTAATAAAAAAGATTTCCAAAACATCAAAAAACTAAACCTACTCTCCTAGTCCTCACTTATACTCACCCATTGCTTTCATCAGTACATCTGCTGCCAAATTTGAACAATGCATCTTTACCGGAGGCAATCCATCCAAGGCCTCTGCAATTGCTTGATTCGTTAGTTTCTCTACTTCCCTAAATTTCTTACCCTTAACCATTTCTGTCATCATGCTTGTCGTTGCTACTGCCGCCACACAACCCATGGTCTGAAACTTAACGTCAGTAATTACATTCTCTTCCCAACTCTCCCCTTTCTTAACCTTCAAATAAACCTTCATCACATCCCCACAGACTGGATTCCCTATCTGTGCTTCACTGTCTGCTCCCTCCATCTCTCCCATGTTTCTTGGATTCCTAAAATGATCTAGTACTTTATCTGAATACAACCCACTCATACCTTAATTCCTTTTCTGATTTCTCTTAGTTTATTAACCGACTTTTTAAACGCCCCCATCACATAATCCACATCCTCTTTGCTTGTTTTCTCTGAAATCGAAAACCTAATTGATCCATGTGCTTCCTCTGCTTTTATTCCCAAAGCCGTCATTACATGACTAGCCTTAAGATCCCCACTACTACAAGCACTTCCTGTCGAAACCCCTACTCCTTGATCACTCATTAAAACCAAAAGCCCTTCTCCTTCAATTCCCCCCACTCTGCAATTTACTATATGAGGGGCTCCTTTCTTTCCAGGCCCATTAATTACCACTCCCTCCATCTTAGAGAGTCTATTCAAGATGTAATCTCTCACTTTCTCTACCTTCTCTCTTTTTTTCTTCTTATCCTTAAAAGCAATCTTCACTGCTTCACACAACCCCATTATAAAACTTACATTTTCTGTCCCTGCCCTTACTCTTGCTTCCTGTCCTCCTCCATCCATCTGTCTTACCAAACTCACTCCTTCTCCCAAAAACAAAGCTCCTACTCCCTTTGGTGCTCCAATCTTGTGTCCTGTCATCGATGCCATGTCTAATCCCATCTTTCTCATATCAAATTCCAAATACCCCATTCCTTGAGTTACATCACTATGGAAAAGAATTCTATCAAGTCCTTTCTTCTCCCTCTCTTTGTTTACTCGTCTTAGTTCTTTTCCTATTCTCTCAATCTCCTGTACGCTCCCCACCTCATTGTTCACCCACATTACTGACACCAACCCCGTATCATCCTTTATCTTCCTTAAAAGCTCCTCTAATGAAACCTTTCCTTCTTTATCTACTCCCAAATAATCTACTCTCGCGAGTCCTCTTATCTTTAAGTGTTCACAGGTTGCCAACACTCCTTTGTGTTCAATACTACTTGTGATAATTCCTACTTTTTTCTTACCCTTTCCCCTACTCTCCACCACTCCTTTATGAACCAAATTCAAACTCTCTGTTGCCGAGCCCGTAAATATAACCCTCTCTGCTCCTACCAATTCTGCCAATTCTTTTCTAGCTACCTCCAAATCCTTTCGTACTTCCCATCCCCAACTGTGCAGTGAAGATGGGTTCCCCCACTTACTAGTCAAATAAGGCATCATCGCCGAAAGCACTTCCTTCTTTATTGGCGTGGTCGCCGCCCAATCCATATAAACTTTCTTTTTACCCTTCATTTTTTGATTAAGTCTTTTAACGTATATTTCTCCAAAATCAAATCTATATCCCCTGACAACCGAACCATAAAGCCTTTGTGCATACACCTGTCTTCAAAAGGACAACTTGATCCATGCCCCACACACTCTACCAATGCCTGCTCTCCATCTATTGCCTCCAAAACCTCTTTCATCTCCACCTCCCCTGGATCATAATTCAAGTAATATCCTCCCCCTCTTCCTTCTTTTGAACCTAAAATTCCCACTCCCACCAAATCCTTGGCAATCTGGGCCATAAAAGGCCTGGGATATCCTCTTTTAGAAAACTCTGCCAAAGACACTGTCTCTCCCTGACCTCTTAAGGCCAGTTCAGAAAGCAAGATTAATCCGTATTCTACTCGCTTATTTATTGAAAAGACACTCATAAACTACGACTAGTTTAGTCCTAGTTTAGTCTTTTGTCAATTCCCTCCCTATTAAAAATACTTAAACTCTTTTTTAACTCTTTTTGACAAAAACACTTTCATCAACGACTGATAAGGAACATCCTTTTTGTGAGCTAATTTTTTCAAGGAACTCAATAAACTTTCCGGCAACCTAATAGTTACCGGTTTTGTTGAAGGTCTAAGCTCAGATAAATCCAACTCAACCCTCTTAACCTGGCTCTTGTAGTCAGAAAAGTCACGACTAGCCCAAAACTTTCTTTCTGCTTCTTCATTTTTAAAAACAGGTATTTTTTTATTTTTCATATATTTTCCTTTCTCTTCGACTCATGTCTCGAGACAAAATAATTCTAATTTTGTTTTCTACTATTGTAAAGACTAAAAAGTGTCAAACTCTTAAATATTTACTTTCTTCATAAAGATCTTTACTATTTATCTATGTCCAATCCTCCCCAGTATGACCCTCAAATAATAAAACGTCTTCAAGACCTTGGAATCGACCCTTATAAAAATTCCTCCCCTACCCCTCAAAAGAATACTCCCAAAACCACCCCTCAACCTCAAATCCAAACACCTCCCTCTCAAAAAGAATCTACTCCACCCACCACCTCCCTCCAAACTAAAATTACCCCTCCTCCAAAAAAGAATTCTGTCTTTCCTCTTCTTACTATCTCTGGTATCTCTCTTCTCTCTATTGGGTCTCTAATCCTTTTTAAGGATCGCTCTTCCCCTCTTGTCTCCCCTTCTTCTCTTTCTCTTCCTGCTATTGGTGACCAGGCCCAAACTCAACCTACTCCCACCCAAATTCCCAAGTCCATCCATCACTATCTTCTAACCAGTCAATCCACCTTTACCGAGGCCACCTCCACTCAAGCCACTGATCCCCAAAAAGCCATTGCTCTTTTAAACCAAGCTGTTGAATATGCCACTCAAGCCACCACTCTTTTCCCTTCTGACTACCGTGGCTTTGAACAACGAGCCAAAATCTATTCTTCTTTAAACTCTACTGACACCACCGAATCCACCTCCTATCTTGACCAAGCCATTGCTGACTACCAAAAAGCTTTCAAACTAAAACCAGACAATCCCGACCTAACCCGACAACTTGCTACCCTCTGGGCCAAAAAAGGATCTGTCCAAGATACCCTTGCCTACTTAAACCTCACTATTCAAATCGAACCCACTAATGCCCAACACTACTACGATCTTGCCAAAATCCAAACTCAAGTCGGAAACCTAAACGAAGCCCTTGCTACCTACCAACACCTCCTTCCTTTAGTAACTGATCCTCAACAAATCGAAACTGTTACTAAAGAAACCACCTCCTTAGAAAACTTACTTGCTCAAAACACTGACTCTCCCGTCTCTGATGACGCTACTCCTCCACCCCAACCCTCTCTTCTTAAAAACTTAGAAACTGCTCCCACTATCCAAGCCCTAGTCAACACTGGACCTATCATTGCTGATGTTAAAGAAGAAGAAAAAATTGAAATTACTGGTCAGTCTGATTCAAATGCCCTCTCTGGTACTGCCACTATTGCCCAAGAAGAACTTGAACTTATCATCCAAAACGAAGCTCTAACTGAATCTTCCCGTGTCTACACTACTATAACTAAAGGTGGTAAAAACCTAATCTTAACCGTAAAATCCAAAACAAATTCTTCCTTCACTGTTGCTATCGACTCTCCTGCTACTGAAGATATCGAATTCAAATGGTGGATCACTCCCTAAAAATTCATTCCTCATTCATTTCACCCCTACCCCCTCGTCATTTTTACTGCTTGACAAAATCAATTTTGTACATATAATATATTTACATGATTAGTCAAAAAAAACCAAAAGGTTTTGACTGGAACAAAGGAAATATTGACAAAAACTATCAAAAACACAACATTACACCCAAAGAATCAGAAGAAGCATTTTTAGATACAAACTTAAAAATAATCAAAGACGTTAAACACTCACAAAACGAATCTAGACTCATTGCCATTGGAAAAAACTTTAAAGAAAAAACATTATTTATTATCTTTACCGTAAGGAACAATAAAATTAGAATCATTTCGGCTCGCTTGGCCAACAAAAAAGAAAGGGAGAAATATGAAAAAGCAATTAAAAAAAATTCCTAAATTCAGTTCGGAAAAACAAGAACGAGAATTTTGGCAAAAAGTCGATTCTACTGAATATGTAGATTATTCAAAAATGGAACCTTTCAGGTTCCCCAACCTCAAGCTTACCAGCAAGCCTATTACTATCCGCCTACCCGAATCTCTAGTAGAGAAAATCAAAATTGAAGCCCACAAGGTTGATATCCCCTACCAATCCCTAATCAAACAAATCCTGTTTCAAAGGTTTGCAAGGTCTTAATTCAAGGTCTTCATCTTCCTCCCTAACACACATTGACAAGTTTAATGAAACATCCTGTTACTAATGCATGCAACAAATAGTATCTATCACTTCTCAAGGACAAATTACCATTCCGGCTCGTATCAGACAAAAACCAGGTCTTGATGTCTACAAAAAAGACCTAGTAGCAACGAAGGAGGGTAAGGTCATAATAAAACCAATAGCTGATATCATGAGCTTGGCTGGAATCTTAAACAGTAAATCAATCAAAAACAAAGACATTCAAGAAATAATTAAAGTAGAAAAAACTACATTATTGATACTAATGTAATCTTAAGGTTTCTGCTAAAAAACCATCCCCTGTTCTAAAGCTTCCCAACTAAAATCTCATACTCAAAGTACTAAAAAACTATCAAACAATAAATGTAAATCTAGTTGATTTATACATCTACCAGCTAGCCACAAGCATGAAAATAGAAGTGTTGTCTTTTGACCAAGACTTTCTACGTATCAAAAAGAAACTTACCTGTCTTTAAGGTTTTAACCCTCAAATAACTCTATCTCAAAACATCTTTTCTCCTTAAGGAGTTTCCTCTATTGGCTGCTCTCCTTCAGGTACTGCTTCCTCTTCTTGAATCTCTACTTCTGGTTCTGGAGGAGCTGCCTCTTCGGAAGGTATATCAATTGCCTCTTCTGCTACTACTGTTGGCAATGCCTGAGGAGGAGTTAAGACTTGCTCTTGCTGAGCTTGTTCTTGTTGGGCCGCCTGTTGAGCTTGTTGCTCACCAATTGCCTTCTCCAATTCTGCACTCCACTCCGCTAACTCTGAACTTGTTTTCTCATAATCAACTGAATCAACTGGAACTAAAGCCAAAGCTTGCTTCAATCTTCCTACTGCTGCTTGCAAAGCTCCCATTTGTTTTGCATTGTAAGCCCAGTTGTACCAAGCATTAGGATAGTTCTCTTTAGCTGTTACTGCTGCTTCAAAGAATCTATCTGCTTCATTATATTGTTCAGCTCCGTAGAAAAGTCCACCCAAATCAATCCTTAAAATTGGATTTGCTGGTTCTAAAGCTACAGCTTGCTGATAAGCAGTTACTGCCCACTGATCAGCCTCTTCTACTACCCCAATCACATCTCTGTAAATAGAAGCCAAATTACTCCAATTCAAAGATGATCCTGGCTCCAAGTTAACGGCTGCCTTTGCTTCTCTAATTGCCTGTTGAAGTAGTACACTTGCTCTTTCTTTATCTTCATCGGCCAGATCTTCGTTAGATAAAAGACCCTTTACCAACCCAAGATTAGTCTGAGAATAACTAACTCTGTAATCAGCCATATTAGGATTCATTCCTACTGCCTTAATTTGAGTATTGTATGCCTCTACTCCTTTTCCAGTCGAAATCTGAACGATTGATCTTTGAAAAAGTATGTCTGCCCAAAGGTATCTTCCTACGAAGTATCCTCCAGCCAACACTCCTACTGCACACAAAGTCATTGTTATATAAGGAACTACATCTTTCCCCTCTTCACCCAAAACCAACTTTAATCCTCCTGTAACTTTCAGTTTGTCCTGATACAGACCTACCAGTAAAACTACCAGTAAAAACATCCAGCTTACTGACATGGGCAATAAAAACATTGCTCCCAGAGAAATCATGGTCATCCACCAGAAAGAGTTTTTCTTTTTATCCTTAAACACTTTCACTACTAGTGCTATGAACCATCCTGCTCCCAAGATTCCCATCTCCGTCCATATATTAAAGAATCCAAATCTACTTCCCGCAAACAACCTATTCCAGTTATCAGTCAAGTTGTAGAAATTTGGCCTAAACTGTAAAAATGCAGTCAAGAAGTTTCCAGGACCAACTCCCGTAAATGGTCTTACTTTGAAAGCTTCTACTGTTACTACCCAAGCCGTACCCAAATCCATTCTGGCTGGCTTGTACTTAAATATTATGTAACTACTCAAAAGCAAAGACAAAAAACTTATTCCAAAAAGCACTGCCTCTGTCACATACCCCTCTCCCTTTCTCATCTTTTTTCTAAACTCTGAAAGCCAGTAAACACCCAATATCAAAAACAACCCTGCTACCAAAAACATGCTTCCGAAACTGTTCCAACCATAACCCCCAATTGCAAAAAGAGGACTCTCTGCCGATGGAATAATCCATGGATAACTACTCTCTGGTTTCAAAAACAAAACTAAAGATGTTAATCCTGTTATCACACTTCCAAAACTAAGTGCTTTAATCCATTTCTTTCTCTCCCCCAAAGATGCCACCTGGCTCAGTAAAAATGACCAAACCAATAGAGCCATCCAAGTACCAGCACCCATTGGTCTGATCCACATTTTGACCCATCCAGGCTTAGCTGACGTAAACAAAGAAACTAAAGCCACTATTGTTACCAGTCCCATCCACCCTATCACTCCCCCAAGTTTCACATCCTTCTTTTTGAGAAGCATCCACTCTACTATCCAGAACACCAACCCCAAAAGAGCTGAAATCATTAAAAACCAATTCTTCCCCCAACCAATCCCGTCACTTACCAATGGTAAGAAAAACCAAGGAAATAGAAAAAGAACTAAGAGCGTGTATGTTTTAAGTATTTTACCTTTCATATTAAAACCATACGACAATTCCTCCAAAAAGAAAATACGCAAATTCTCCGCAAACCCCACTTTTCCTCACTGTAGGACTGTCAAAGGATTGATTCTCCCCCCTGCTCCTATCACCTCAAAATGCAAATGTACCCCTGTTGATCTTCCTGTACTTCCCATTATCCCCAACTGTTGTCCTTGACCAACTCTCTGTCCTGCACTAACTGATATCGAACTCAAGTGGGCATACAATGTTCTAAACCCATTACCGTGATCCACAATCACATAATTTCCATATCCCCCTCTGTTCCATCCTGCTGTTGTCACTGACCCTCCCTGGGAAGCCACTACTGCTGGACTTGCCGCATTCGCTATGTCCACTCCTGCGTGATACCAACTATATCTTTGCGAAATTCTTCCTGATGTTGGCCAAGTGAAAGTTCCTTCCCCTACTACCCCTGCCAACGGCGCCACGTTCTGCGCTACCACATAACTTGAGGTATCGATCACTTTCTCTCTTGGTTTAATTCCGTCTGGAATTAAAAGGTTCTGCCCTGCTTGCAAAGCAAAGGTCTCATCGTTTGCAAACTCATTAAATGGAAAATCTACTATCGACTGGGCTTCTGCTTGATACTTTTTAGCAATACTATAAACCGTTTCTCCTCTCTTAACTGTATGTTCAATTCCCGTCAACGGTAACACTTCTAATATCTGTCCTGGTTTAATAGAATCCACACTCTTCAAGTTATTCGCCCAAATCACTGTATCTATTGATACCCCAAATCTTGCCGCCACCGAACTTACTGTATCTCCTTCTTTTACTCTGTACTCCAAAACATCTCCTCGTACCCCTTCCGAAACTAAAGTATCTGCCAAAAGCCCTCCCTCTTCTGAAGCCAAAACCACTCCGTAGCCATAATCATCTCCCTCATTTCCCAAAAAGATTAAGCTCTCAATTTCTGAAGACAACAAAACTGCCAAAAAAACCATTATCACCATCCACCCGTGAGCCACTATCCCCGACCACTTTCCTCTCTGCTTATAAAGTAATCCCGTTGAAAATTTCTTAAATATTCCCAGTCCTGACAATAAGGTCATTACCCTGTCCCACCACCATCCCCCGCAAGCTCCCAAAAAATCTTTAAAGGATTGCCATTCTACTCGAAAACTTCTTTTCCTATTTCCTATCACCGTCCGTCTATTTTACCATTCCTAGTACAACTCACCATATCTTTCTGAAAGCGTTTCTAAAAGCGCTCCCAGATCTAAAGTATCTACAATTCCATTACCATTTATGTCACATCTTGAAACATAACTCTCTTCTGCTCTTCTCCCTGCTCCCAAAGACTCTACCACTCTTGTGTAATCAGCAACGTCCACCACTCCATCTCTTACTCCTTCTGTATTCGGAATATCTCCTGCTGCTATTTCCCAACCACTAAAGTTGTACAAAGGTGCATCGTCTCCTCTCTCCATTAAGACCACGCTTCCTGTATAACTGACACAAACTGTTGCCTGATTTGCGTTACAAAACTTTGTTTGCAAGTGTTTTGGCCCATCTATCAAAACTGAATTACTCATTCCCCTATTAAACCCAACCAACTCCACCATTCCCCTGTAAACTCCTGGATCTCTTCCTTCTTCTCTAGAAACGTTCACTCCTCTGTATATCTCCTGACTTCCATCAGCAGAAACCACCGTTACATCAACTACTGAACTTTGATTATAGTCAGTGTCCTGAGTAATTCCCGAAAACTTAACCAAAAAATTCAAAACTGGCCAATCACCTGTTGGAGCATCTGTTGGCTCCTCAACCGGCTCTGTCGGAACCGCAGTTGGTTCCTCTTCTGGTTCTGTTGGGACCGCATCTGTTGGCTCATTGCTCACACAACCACCTCCCACACAACTTCCCCCCTCACCATCCGCTGCTGTACAACCAGTTCCATCATCTCTCACTCCAAACTGACACTCTCCTTCAACACATGCCACATAATTACACTCATACCAAGAGGGATCTGTAATTGATACCGAACATTGTGCTGCAGAACTACAACCTTCTACCACCTCTGTCACTACACAACTTCCACTCAAACAAGTTCCTTCCTCTCCGCCACTAACACATGCTGTTCCATTATCTTTCTCGCTTTGAACACAATTTCCATTTACACAATCAACTTGATTACACTCTGCCCATCCTAAGCTTGCTGTAATGGCACAGTCATCCTGAACACTGCACTCATCCTCTTCTCTTGTCACGCAACTATCATTCTCACAAACACAGCTCATTCCGTCAGGTGGTAAAACGTCAATGCACTCTACTGTCGGATCAACAGGCTGACAACTTGTCCCACACCAACCACAACCATCGGATCCACAACCAACAATTCCTGTCGGTTCTACTTCTTGTAGCCCTATCCCATAAACCACCTTTATCCCTTCATCTCCGGCTATACTTCCATCTCTATTTCTAAGTTCTATTTCATCATCTCCTTCTTCTACTTCACCAACCACCTGGTAACGAACATACTCTGTCTCAGATGTTATCAACCTCACCTCTGCCGAACCTTCTGCTAAAATCCTAAAGTTCAGTTTCATCCAAGGATTTGTTATCCCCATCACTCCACTCACTCCCCCAACTGATATATAAACCAATTCCACTTCTCCATTGGCCTGATCCACCCTCTTAATAACATCGTCAAATGCTTCATTTACCTCAACTCCTGCCTCATCTAATTCCAAACGATCTTTATCATACTCAATCTTTATCGCAAACCCCGTCATTGTCTCACTCCCTAAATCTGCCACCAAACTAGCTGAAAAACTATCCCCCACTTCCTTGTCTGTCCCAATCTCCTCTGGTAACCACCACACTTCCGCTTGTGTATAAACTGCCCCTCTTCTCGTTTCCTGTACTCTCTGTACTAAAAATACTCCCGCCCCCAAACCTAAGAGTAACAAAATTAAAAATAATATCTTCTTAATATTCATCTTTAAATAGCATCGCTTACCTTTACACAATTTCCACTATCACATTTACAAGAAAAATCAGTCAATACATCTGGGCAAAATAAATCAGCCTCTCTTGCAACACAATCATTTCCACAGGGCATACAATCTGTACTCTTATTACATTCTTTTGCTTCTCCAAAAAAAGATACAACACACTCACCATTAGAACAACTTCCACCATCTCCACCCAATGTTATGCAACTAGTCCCATCCCCCTTCATACTGTAAACACACTCGCTATTAAGACAAGCTACCTGATTACACTCATGCCACTCTGGTGTAGCCAAAACAGAACACTGTGATGAAGAAGTACAACCCTCTATAAACTCTTCCACCAACGTTGGTGTTGGACTATTTACCACCGGTTCTGGAGAATTCAAATAATCCCTCCTCCATATATTAAAATCCGAAAGATTAATCTCCCCGTCACAATTTAAATCACTCACCAAATCACTATCTCCCCCACAACTTACTCCCAACACCCTTCCCTTATCGCTATAAGAACCACCCACCCTGCCATCATTTGCTTGTTTAGTTAAAGTTGGCAACAATATCGCCAACGCTGAAAAAACCACAAAAGAAACCTGATAAACACGTCTATCCATTAAATCAATCTAACACCCCCAACTCTCCTCCGTCAAACCCTACCTTCCTTTATTTCCTAGCTCCGTTTAGTTTTTTCAAAAATTCCGCATTGTTTTTCGTCTTCTTCAACTGCTCAATAATCGTTGCCGTCTTTTCTTCTCTATCCAAAAGACTCATCATTCTTCTCATTGTTCCTACCTTCTTGAAAGTGTCAGCTGACAAAAGCAACTCATCTTTCCTAGTACTGGACCTTAATACATCAATAGCTGGATAAATTCTATTCTCTGCTGCTCTCCTATCCAAATGCAATTCCATGTTTCCCGTTCCCTTAAATTCCTCATATATCAAATCATCCATTCTTGATCCTGTTTCTACCAATGCTGTTCCAATAATCGTCAAACTTCCCCCATCTTCAATATTTCTAGCTGCTCCAAAAAATCTCTTTGAAGGATACAAAGCTGCTGGATCAAAACCACCGGACAATGTTCTTCCTGAAACTGGCACTGCCAAATTGTAGGCTCTGGCCAACCTGGTTATTGAATCAAAAATCACAAACACGTCCTTGCCCATCTCTACTAGTCTCTTTGCTCTCTCAATCCCCATCTCTGCTGCCCGAGTTTGCTCATCTGGCCTCTCATCAAAATTACTTGCTACTACTTCACCTTTTATTGACCTCTTTATATCCGTCACTTCCTCTGGCCTCTCTCCCACTAAAATTGCCATTAAATGCACCTTTGGAAAGTTTGCTGTCACCCCTGCTGCAATCTCCTTAAGCAACCATGTTTTTCCAGCCTTAGGAGGAGAAACGATCATTCCTCTCTGTCCGAAACCAATTGGAGCCAATAGATCAATAATCCTGGTCGATATGGTCTCCTTATTATCCTCTAATTTAACTAACTTCTCAGGATAAATTGGGGTTAATTCCCTAAAAATCTTTCTTCGCAAAGCGGCAGTTGGTTCCATTCCATTCACTTTTTCTACCCTCAAAACACCAGAATATCTCTCACTGTCCCGAGCTATTCTAACTTTAGCTTCTATCAAGTCCCCTCTTCTTAATCTAAAGGTTCTTATTTGATTTGCTGACATATAAGCATCAGCTCTAGAAGGAACAAAGTCTGGTCTCAAAAAACCATGACCCTCAGATAAAATATCCAAAAATCCCTTAAAGTCCACTCCTTTTTCCTCTTGCCTCACCATTCCACCCTGAGCGGTTGCTACGGGCCTAGGCTGATTTACTGGTCTCATTACTCTGTTTTGATTACTAACCATTGGTCTAGCTTGATTTCTGACTACTGGCCTAGGCTGGTTACTAACCACTGGCCTTGCTTTATCATCTCTTGTTACAGCACTAAACACTGCTTTTTTAACTACTTTCGGAGGATCAATCTTCTTTTTCACTACCATTTTTTCTCAAAAAAAACTTTTAAATTGTTTCCATAAAAACTCATATACCAATCCACAAATCTCACCAACGTTTACCCAGGGAATTCAAATCTGCCCTTATTAAACCAAAAAA
This sequence comes from Candidatus Shapirobacteria bacterium, assembly GCA_030613565.1. Lineage (GTDB taxonomy): Bacteria > Patescibacteriota > Microgenomatia > UBA12405 > JAUWLS01 > JAUWLS01. Next base: position 16,981 of record JAUWLS010000014.1, read on the forward strand.
CTCAACCTCTGTCAATCTCCCCTACTTTTTCTTGTCTTTGGATTCTTTCTTGATCCAATCGATCATTTCAAGTAGTTCTGAGAAATTCTTCATGGATCTAATCACATCTTCATGCATTGTCACCACTAATTTACCTTCATTATCTTTAGAGAAACCTAAAATTGTTGTTGTCATTTTATTTTAAAAAACATAATTTTCTTAGCACTATGGAGAACAGAAATATTTTAATTAGTAGGCCTGCCCCTCCTACCAATCAAATTCTAACTCCTATTCTCCATACTACCAAGAAGCAATTCAAATCTGCCCTATTCTACCAAAAACACATCTTGACAACCACCATCAATCTGAGCTATTTTTAATTCAAGGAAACATTATTATTCGTGTTCTACTCGCTTTTGAATATCGGTAATGATGTTTCTTTTTTTTGTACCCTAAATTGTAAAGTTGCTTTTTCCCTTAAAGGGTCATCACCACAATCCTACCCCCTAGCCTAGTCATCTCTTTTATCTGCTTACTTCCCCAATTCTTACCACTCTTTTTCTTTCTCTTAAAAATCTTTGCCCAAATTAGCTTCAATCTCTTCATTAGAAAAACTTTATCATCTCCTTTCCTACTTGTCAAAACCTATAGTAAAAAAAGATGAGAAAACACCGTACCCGATAATTTTTCTTATTGCTCCTTTTAGCTTCAAAAAGTACCTTTAAACAACACTTTCAACATTATGTGGAAAACTTATCCCCTCCCCCAACTGTTTTCTCTCTTTAAAAAACAATAAGAAACTTCCCCATCTCTCCAAATACCATTTTAAATTCCAAAAAATCAAACTTTCAGTCTTTAAAGCAATTACTAAAACCCCCTTCACACCCCTACCTTAAAACATCACACCCTGTCATTTAGCTATTTCTTATCTCTCCCACCTTGTTTATCTTCAATAGACTTCTTCCCAGGATTTTACTTTCCTTTTCCCTCTTTTCTAGTCCTCTCACTTTTCTTACTCCTCCCAAAAGGCTTACCTCCCCCACAAACACTGCCTTATCTGAATAACTCCTGTTCTTATAAGAACTCCATAATGCCGCAATTACAGCAAGGTCTGCTCCTGTATCCTGAATCTTTAGTCCTCCAGCCACTGAAAGATAAACATCATACTTATATAAAGGTATTGAAAGCACTTTTTGTGCTACTGCTGTCAAAAGCTGTCCTCTTGCGTAGGGTATCCCTGAAAATATCCTTTTAGGTACCGGTGAAAAGCTTTCTGTTACCAATGCTTGTATTTCTACCATCATTGCCCTTCCTCCTTCTAAAACCACTGTCAAAGCTGAACCAATCTTGCTCTCTCCTTCTTCTACGAAATTAAGCTCCTCTCCCCTCACTTCCAAAAGTCCTTTATCAGTCATCTTAAAAATACCCACCTCATCTGTTGATCCAAATCTATTTTTCACAGCTCTTAAAATTCTAAAGTCTCCATTTTTTTCTCCCTCAAAATATAAAACCACATCCACCATGTGTTCCAAAAGTTTTGGTCCCGCAATATCTCCTCCCTTTGTTACGTGTCCCACCACGAACACTGTCACACCCAATCTTTTTGCTGCTTCTACTAGTCGAAAGGTACATTCTCTAATTTGACTAACACTTCCTGCCCCTGACACCACATCCGCTGCATTCATCACCTGAATTGAGTCCACAACCACCACTCCTGGCATCTTTTTTTCCAAATTCAAAGCTCTAGATTCCAACTCATCTACAACCTCTTCCACCCTATTTGTAGGTAAAACTTCAAACTTCTCTGCCTTAAGTCCCAACCTGTCTACTCTTATCCTTATCTGCTCTGCCGACTCCTCTCCTCCTACATACAACCCTCCTATTTTCCCCACCAACTGTGTTAATAAAGTACTCTTTCCAATTCCCGGCTCCCCTGCAAAAAGTACCACTGACCCTGGAACAATTCCTTTACCCAACACATTGTCAAACTCCCCTATCTTACTGCTGATTCTTTTCGAACAATTATTACTTTTCTTAACTTTTGATAGCTCCACCACCTCCGTCTTAGCAACTCTGATCCTATCCCCTTTTTTCTTCTTCAAAAGTCTTTTCACTTCTTTTAGACTATTCCACTCTCCACAACCAAAACATTGTCCTTGCCATTTACTAAACTCATTTCCACAACTACTACAAACAAATACTGTTCCATTTTTACTCATCCTCTATTTTATCAGCAATTAAACCAAAAACTTGAAAAACAGTAACCAAAAAAGAAATACAAAGACAAATCCCCCTTATTTTTCGTCAATTTCAGGGCCTCTAAGAAAATCAATGAAAATAATACCTATCTACCCACCAAAAACCCCCGCCTTAAGCGGGGGTTATCTTTCAAAACTAACTTCTTTACTTGTACATTACTGTCTTTTTGCTATCCACTATTCCCAAAGAGATTTTTCTTCTCTCTACGTCCATAGTTTCTACATAGACTTTTACTTTATCTCCTAGATTAAGTTTCTCTTCACCAGCTAACTTAGAAACGTGGATCAATCCTTCTACTCCAGCTTCTAATCTAACCAAAGCTCCGAAGTTTGCCAACTTAACCACTTCTCCCTCATATTCTCCATCCATCGTATATTTCTTATCAATCGCTTTCCAAGGATCAGGTAACAGTCTCTTAACCGAAAACTGCAGTCTCCCTCCATCCTTATTAATCAATTGGACCTTAATCTTATCTCTAATCTTAAAGAATTTTGAAATCTGATCTACCTTCTCCCAAGAAACTTCTGAAATGTGAACCAACCCTTCAAGGACAATGACCCCAACTTCAATTCTTACAAATAATCCAAAGGGTTCTACTCGAACCACTTCAGCATCAAAGTTCTTTCCAATCTTTATTTCATCTGCTGCTTTTTCTTCACTCTTCACTGTATCTGGTTCAGATACTATTCTTTCTGAAAAGACCAATCTGTTTTTAGTACTATCTACTTCAAGAATTTTACATTTTATTTTCTTTCCTACCATTTTCTCAGGATCCTGATCATATTTACTTCCAATCTGGGATCCGGGAATGAATCCAAAGAATCCGAAAGGTGCTACTACTACTGTTCCACCCCTATTTTCTTCTCGAGCATAGACCAAAACTTCTCCTTCATTTTTCAGTTTGTCTTCAAAGAAATCCCAACCAAATCCAGAAGCTGCTCCTCTCAAGGATACTAGTGTTTGACCTTTATCGTCTTCTAAACTTCTTACTTGTACTTCAACTCCATCTCCTATTCCCAACCCAGTTATATAATCTTTAACTGCTAGAAATTCCTTTCCCATCACTACCGCATCAGTCTTTCCACCAATGTCCATATAAGCTGACTTATTGGAAATTGAAGTTAGTTTTCCCTTAACCATCTGACCTTTTTTAAAACCACCTATCTCATACCCTGTAGCTTTTAAAAGCTCATCCATACTTCGGATCTTATCAAGCTTTGCCTTGCTTACTTTTTTCAATTTCTTCTCTACCTTTTCTACTACCTTTTCACTTTTTTTCTTCCCCACAACCTTATCTTCTACTTTTTTTTCTATCTTTTTTACTTTTTTTATTGTCATTTTAATAAAAAATCCCCGTCTATCGGGGATTTACTCCTTTGAGGTGTTCAAAAACACCTATCGATAAACTAATAATAATTTTTTTAATTCCTTTATTCCAGCCACCGCCTATCTTCACAAAAAGTTTCCCAATTGCTATTGTCAGCACTAATCCGTTTCACGACTCTGTTCGAAATGGGAAGAGGTGGTTCCAAATTGCCTAAGTGACCAGAATAAAAGAATCAAAATTAACAACTTAATTGAGTTGTTTTAGATTTAAGAAATTTTTTCATTGACATATCCCCCTGCTAAGCTGAGTGCGTTACCACACTTACACCGGCGGGGTATTAAACAGTAGTCTCCTGTTTGTCTCTCTCTTTCGATTGCTCGAAAGAATTGATTCCTTATCTTGGAATAGGCTTCCTGCTTGAGATGCTTTCAGCAGTTATCCCTTAAAAACATGGCTACCCAGCAGTGCTCTTGACAGAACAACTGGCACACCAGAGGTTTCCTCATCTAGGTCCTCTCGTACTGTAGACGAATTTCCTCAAGAATCATACGATTACTGTGGAGAGGGACCGAGCTGTCTCACGACGCTCTGAACCCAACTAACGCAGCGCTTTAATGGGCGAACAGACCAACCCTTGGCCCCTTCTTCAGGGCCAGGATGCGCCAAGTCGACATCGAGGTGCCGAACCGAGCCGTCAATATGGACTATCGGGCTCGACTAGCCTGTTATCCCCGGAGTAGCTTTTATCCAATAAGCTCGTGCCCATACCAATTGGGTCACGAGGATCACTAAAACCATCTTTCGATCCTGCCCCAACACTCAAGTTGTTGGGGCTCCAAACAAACGTTCGGAGCTCGACTAGTTTGTCTCGCAGTCAAGCTGGCTTCTGCTTTTGTACTTACAGTCCGATTTCTAGCCGGACCAAGCCAACCTTTGTATGCTCGCGTTACTTTTTAGCAAGCACCTGCCCCAGGTAAACTGACCATCAAACACTGTCCTCCCATGGGATGCACCATGGCAAGTTAGATTCAAAGCTAGTAAAGGGTGGTATTCCACTGACGGCCGAAGCCTCCCACCTATTCTCGACAGTTACTAAATTATCCTCAATGTTAAATTTCAGTAAAGCTTCACGGGGTCTTTTTGTCCTACAGTAATTAACCGGCATCTTCACCGGTCTTTCAATTTCGCTGGGTGGAAGGTTGAGACAGTTGCTCAGTCGTTGAGCCTTTCATACGAGTCGGAACTTACCCGACAAAGGACTTTGCTACCTTAGAACAATTAGAGTTATTGCTGACGTTCACCAGAGCTTCAATTCAAAGCACTTTCCTGTAAACAGGAAAACACCCCTCCTTTTAACTTTCTGGCACCGGTCAGGCCTCAGCCCCTATACTTCCCCTTACGGGTTTGCAGAGACCTGTGTTTTTGATAAACAGTCGCCGAGCATCTTTAGCTGTGACCTCCATAAATGGAGGCAGGGTATCTTGCGAACTTACACCCAGCTTTTTTGCCTAGTTCCTTAACCTTCCTTCTCCCAATCACCTTGGTCTACTCGACCTACCCACCAGTGTCGGTTTGTGGTACGAATTTCTAATGTTCTATTTGCGACGCTTTTCTCGGATACATAAATCAATTCAATTGCCCAAAATTAATCAGGCTTTCTATCACAGCTTGCTTTCAACTTATTTACATAAATCACAAGGAAACGGATTTGCCAATTTCCTCTAACTAACTGCTTCGACGATCAATCACTCGATCGCTGAACCTATCATACATCGTCACGCCCCAACTTAAAACGAACACCAGAAAGGACTGGAATATTAACCAGTTATCCATCGGCTACCCCTGGTTATCCAGGGCTGACCTTAGGCTCGCCTAACCCTCAGCTGATAAACATGGCTGAGGAAACCTTGGGTATTCGGTGGACGAGATTCTCACTCGTCTTACGCATACTCATGCCTGCATTCTCACTTCTGTCAACTCCAGCTGGTCCTTACGGCCAACCTTCACTGTAAACAGAACGCTCTCCTACCATCCAGATAAATCTGGATCTCCATCTTCGGTACTTTGCTTTAGCCTCGTTACATTTTCGGTGCAGTCTGCCAATCCGTAAACGGATCGATCAGTGAGCTATTACGCTTTCTTTAAAGGATGGCTGCTTCTAAGCCAACCTCCTGACTGTCTACGGCAAACCACTTCCTTCCCCACTTAGCAAAGATTTAGAGACCTTAGATGGGAGTCTGGGATGTTTCCCTCTCGCCTGACCAGCTTAGCCCGGCCAGACTGACTGCTAAACTTAAGATTCCGGTATTCGGAGTTTGGTTAAATGCCAGAGATTGCTCCCTAAACATTCATCCAGTAGCTCTACCCCCAGAATCAAACATTTAACGCTATACCAAAATATATTTCGGAGAGAACCAGCTATTTCCGAGTTCGATTGGCATATTACCTCTAACCACAAGTCATCCGATAGATTTGCAGCTCTAAACGGTTCGGGCCTCCCCCTAACTTTCGTTAGGGTTCACCCTGCTCATGGTTAGCTCACTCGGTTTCGGGTCACCCCCAATCGTCTTAGGCCTTATTCAGACCCTTCCAATAAATTGGAAACGCTTTCGCTTCGCCTCCACTCCATAGGAGCTTAAACTTGACGACAAGGAGCACTCGCAGGCTCATTCTTCAATAGGCACGACATCACCCAAAAGAGGGCTTTGTCTGCTTGTTAGCAAACGGTTTCAGAATTATTTCAACCCCGGACAACGGGTATTTTTCACCTTTCCCTTACGGTACTAGTTCACTATCGGTCCGCTAAAGTATTTAGCCTTGGGGGTTGGTCCCCCCAGATTCCGACGGTATTTCGCGTGTACCGCCGTACTCAGGTGTCTAACAAAGATACTACTAGAATTTCAAATACAAGGCTTTCACTTTCTATGGCTCTCTATTCCAAAAGATTCTTCTATTCTTTCATATCTCTTAAGTTAGATCCTACAACCCCTTGATAAATCAAGGTTTGGGCTTTTCCGATTTCGCTCACCGCTACTGACGGAATAACGATTAAAAATCGCACTTCGTTTTCTTTTCCTCTGGGTACTAAGATGTATCAGTTCCCCAGCTTACCCCCGTACCAGTAAACTGGTACAGTCCTGCAACTTTCTTTGCAGGGGGTTTCCCCATTCGGAAACCATCGGATCAAAGCTTGCTGACAGCTCCCCGATGCGTATCGTCGTCAACCACGTCCTTCTTCGGCTTTAGCGACCAAGGCATTCACCATTTGCTTCAGTAAAAAAATTTCTTATTTCTAACAACTCAATAAAGTTGTTAATCACTTACTTAAAATCAAAATTAAATTTGATTGAGATTCAGGTGTATTTTTAATGTTCAAACCTCAAAAGAGAGGTCTTTCCGACATATCGGAAAATTGTGGACCTGGGGAGAGTCGAACTCCCGACCTCCTCGTTGCAAACGAGGCGCTATAACCAACTAAGCCACAGGCCCTATCTAAATTTTCAATAAAAAAACCGAAGCCTTCACTTCGGTCCCAAACAAAAGAAACTCCCTATCTAAAATGTATTGTTTCTTAAAAACTTTTTACTCATTTATTTCTTTGTTTGACCGAAAAAAGCTTATAGCTAATTCGTGCTATGTATTATATTTCACTTACCCACTAAGGTCAACCCCCTCTTTACCTTGAAAAACTCACTTCAACTGTCTTGCCAATTCCTCCCACACCTCATTATTCTCCCCCTCATATCCCAAAGCCCAAAAACCTACTCCTCCCAACTGACTTTCTTTTACTAACCTATACTTTGCCGACAAGGACTGAAAATTCTCATAATAAATCTGTTTTCTTATTCCTTGATCCTTGTAACTTATCCACGGACTCATTGATAATGAATCCCATTGTACTTCTACCTCATTATCAGCCACAAAGTCTTTCATCCTGTTATAACTGGCCAGAGCATACCATCCCCTCTTCACCGGCGCCCCAAACTCCTCTCCGTACGTCTTCCACTCATATCCATAAAGCGGCAAAGCTACTATCACTTTCTCTTTAGGAATTCCTAATTCCCAAGCGCTTTCTAATACATCCAACACACTTCTCTCTCCCGGTCCTGACCTGATTGGTGCCACTGGCCCTGCCCAATCCGAACCCGGTCGATGAAAATCATAAGCCATAATAATCACATAATCCAAAAGTGCTGCTACCTCTCCCCACCTTCCTTTTTCCCCTTTTATAATAGTATTACCATATACATCCAAACTTATCTCCCCTACATCTGCCTTAACCAAATCCTCCAAAAATCCCAAAAACTTATCTCTTAGTACTCCCAAATGATCCCCTGCATATTCAAAGTCCACATTCACTCCATCAAAATCCTCTTCAGCTACCAGTTCTTCCACTTGCTCTATTAATCTTTTTTGAGCAGCCTTACTACCCATTAGTTGGTCAATCTCAGCATCATTAAAAAGCTTCAGTCCTAAAATATTCTTCTTCCCTGCCTTCTTCATCTCTTCTTTCATCGCTAGATAATCTTCATCGTTTAATCTTTGTGCATCACTGTCCCAAATCAAATTTCCATTTCCTTTCACTCCCACTCCCAAAAAAATCAACTGATCCAAAACTTCAGGATGTAACTCAGTTTTTTTAATTGTCCATGGAGGTAAAAAACCTACCACTTCAAAATGTCTTTTTTCACGCACTACTCCTAATCTTTCTCCTGCTTCCACCAAAGGTCTTAAAAAATCTTCCTTATTATTCATGTACCACCATCCCCCTCCCAAAAGCACTCCTATTCCTAAAATCATCAAAACTATACCTAACCCCTTCTTCATATCCCCCTATTCTACCTTTCTCTTATCAAAAAAACCTCTCTGTAGTATACTATTCCCACACCTGGCGCGTGTAGCTCAGTTGGTTAGAGCGCAGTCCTGATAAGACTGAGGTCCCTGGTTCGACCCCAGGCACGCGCACCATTCCCTTTTTTTTATCTCCATTTCTACCTCTTGACACTTCGGGTTTTATTCGGCTATTCTTAACTTATGATGACCCAAAGAAAAACCGAAACATTTGCCAAAAAACTAATCTCTTCACTTCCTGAGATATTCTTCCTCTTCACCCTCCACTCTCTCTTAATCCTCTTTCTATCCTTGTCTATATAATTAACCTAGGGTCTAGGGAAGATTAGCGGTGTATAATCGCTAAGATGACCCATAAGATCGGCAAAAACAAGTACCTAAAAAATGCACGGATTTTGGACACCCAATTTAGGACTCTTTTAAGAGAGTTTTCCCTTGACAGTACCGCCTC
>JAUWLS010000013.1 GCA_030613565.1 Candidatus Shapirobacteria bacterium
AGTAAACAGACTGGAAGAAGATGTTGTTGAGGGTGGGGAAAATGGTAGGTGGATTTTTACTATTGAATGTAATTCTTCTGGTTTACTACACCCTGAAAGGAGCAGGAGAGCCGTATCTAAGATCAGCTCTAATGCAAAACATAGGCTACCTGTCTAGCTGGGGAGGGCAGGAGCAGACAGGAGGGCTACCGATGGGACTTTTGATAAGGGTGGCAGTGGGAGGTGTTTTAGCTCTAGGGTTGGTTGGATTTAAAAAGAAGTTGGGTGATGGATTGGTACTTTTGGGATTGTGGTTTGTAGGAGGAATGTTTGGAGCATTATTGTCTGAAAGACCGTATCCGCATTATTTAATGGAAATAGTTCCCCCACTTTGTTTGTTGGGAGGACTAATGCTTGGGGAAAAGAAAAAAATGAGGAAGATGTCGGCGGGATTACTGATAGGAGGACTAATACTGACAGTGGTGGTGTGGAAGAAATATGACTTTTGGGAGTATAAAACAGTGCCGTATTACAAGAATTATTTGTCTTATGTTAGGGGTGAAAAGACGAAAGATGAGTATTTTTCATACTGGGGAGATCATATTGATTCAAACTACAGAGTAGCTGAGGAAGTAGAGAAAAGGACAGAGGAGGAAGACAAGATTTTTGTCTGGGGTACAGAGCCAGCAATTTACTATTTATCAGACAGGTTGCCAGTGGGAAGATACACAGTGGCATATCACGTCAAAGACTTTAATGGGTACGAGGAGACGATGGAGAAAATAAAAAAGGAGAATCCCAAAATAATGTTGGTTTTGAGAAATGAGGGAGGAGAGTTTGAAGAATTTTTTGAATATTTGCAGGGAAGGTATGAGCTAGAGATAGTGGACGAAGAATGGGAGTTGTGGAGAAGGATTGGGATTTGAAGTTTAGGAAATTTTTGATTATCTTCTGCGGAATCTAGTCAGGGCGGTACAAAGTTGGAAGAGTTTTCCATCTTTGTCTTTTCTGACCACAAGATCAGCATGTTCTCGTGCAAGTTGGTTAAAACCCTGTTCTGTTTGAAAATGTCGCTACTGTGCTGGGTTTTGAGGATTCCTACCAACAGTTATCATCATTTCTTTAGTTTCTTGGTGTAGGGCCCTTTGACAGGAAGTAACTTGAGTAAGGGTTGGTGGTTTTCTGGGTTTATTACGATTTATCCAATCTCTTTCTAGATCGTCTATAGTAAAACTCATTTTGTTTATGTAAAGTTATAAAAATTATTTTTTACGTAGTTTTACAGCTATTTTATGTTCTGGCAGAAAACCATTTTTGAGATTAACAGAGGTGCTGTATCCACCATCAGGCCTGACTTTTGAATGATGGACTCTCTCTACCTCTCTCCGAATACCAGGACGGTGAGTAACATAGCTGGAATCATCTTTCTCAACGACAGCCATATGAACCGCATCCCTGCGTGCCCAACGGTTGCCGATAATAAGAAATGCATCAGGAGTTTCTCCTGGTTTAATTCTACGGAATAGTTGAGCTGCTCTTTTTAAGGTGGGAGGGACACGATAACCTGTTTCTTTCGGATCTATCCCCAATTTAGCAAAAGCGTAACTAGTACAATTTAAATCTTTACTCACAAAAGTGATTGATTATATCAAAGAGATACATGTTTGGAACTTAAATACTTGTTTTAGGTTTAAGTTAGGGAGACAACCTTTGTTGTGAATAAAAAAAAGAAATAAGGAGAATAGGGGTAGGGCAAAAAAGGCAATGAATAATCCAGGAATGATTTTAGGGGCGCTTGGTTTAATACTTTGAGAGCAAACAAGGCTTTGGCATGAAAAAAATGGAAACTTAAGACGAGAGAGAGATGAAAAAATTATTCCATTGCATTCAAAACAACAGCTTGGCAGTGAAGGAAGAGCTAATACGGACAGGGAAGTAGAAAGGAAGTTAAGAAGGTTGAATGCTGCCTACAGTATCCTTAATAAAGATAGTAGTTTTGCAGCTTATGTTTCCAAGTAAAAGTGAGATAGAGGGTTTTAATCTTTCAGGTGACAGGACTCTTTCAACCAAGAAATGGGTTATTTGTATTCCCATTTTCTGGATTGAACAGACGCTATTTCTTCTTTTTCGTTTTCCCAAGGAAAATAGACATTTAAAGCACTTTTATTTATACCTAGTTTTATAAACAAAGGATGGGTGGTTTCCCATTTTTTATTAATATCAAAAGCAAAAGAAGAAAAAAGGAAATCCTTATGATCTTCAACTGAATGATCCTGAATGAGTGATGCAAAAACAAATTTAGCTTGGGGATATTTTTCTTTAATCTTTTTAACTGCTAAAAACTTCGTCTTTCCTCCGCAAAGAAAGGTGTCACATAATAAAAAAGTGGGTGTTTTTGGTAGTTGATAAGAAGTTTTCTGGAGACCAGAAACATAGACCAATTCGTTTGAGCCCTCGTGTAAAAGGTACTTAAATTGAATAGTTAAGACTTTGTAAGTATTTAATTTGTAAGCTAAGGGTAGGGCTGTAAAGGTTCCTTCACGGAGAATGGCGATGATGGCATCTATTTTTACATTGTTTTTTTTAAGTTTTCTTGCAAGGTCCAACCAAAGGTCTTCGATTAAAACCCCATAATGCTCCCAGGTTAAGGGGAAGAATTTGTTTTGATTACTCATGGTTTATATTAACAATTTTTTATACTTATCGGGTAGATTTCTAGTTGCTTCGCGGTAAGAGAGCCCTGAGAGTTTTGGTTTGAATTGATTGGCTATTTTTACAGTTTCTTGAGGCTTGAATCGAGAAAGTTCTCGGAGAACCCAACCGATGGCTTTTCTGATGAAGAATTTTTGCATAGGGAGTGAGGTGTGAATGAGTCTAGCCTTGTCTTCTTTTGAGTTAAACCACTTGTCTTCATTAAGAAGGGGTTTTATGTTTTGGACAAGTAGGGAAATGTCTTCTTTACCTTTTCTCATAAGATAAAGTTGAGGAAGAAGAGAGGCACGTCTTAACCAAAAAAGAGAATGGGTGTTCCATTTTTTAAGGATTTTTTTGGTTTCGGGATAATTTAGGAGGACGGGACCAACAAGGTGAACACAGATTTCATCAACGTGGTCCCAGTTTATGGATTCAGAGAGGAGTTTTTCGATATAGGGAAGGTCTTTAGGAGTAAGGTCATTGTTTATTTTTTTTAGGATACTTATAGTTAGGGTTTTAAGGTTGTGATAGTCGTCTTGCCAGCATTCTTTGGAAAGTTTAATCCAGTCAGCTTTAGTCTTATCTTTGTTTTCTTTAAAGAAGGAGTTAAAGATTTTTCGACGATCGGGAGTGGGGACTCCATAAAACTTATAGGGAGATTTTAGATATCTTTTGGCACTTTTTGCACGAACTGGGTCGGCAATCTTTTTTAGCTCTTGGTGGAAAAATTGTTTATTCATTGGCTGGTGTGATTTCGAGATCCCCTTTTTTCAGGGTGCACTGACAAGCGAGACGATGACCGTCCGGAAGAAGATGGGCTTTTTCTTCGGAGGTAGGAGAATTAAGGTTTTCTTGGCCTTTTTTAATCTTAATTTCACAGGTACGGCAAATTCCATTTTCGCAACCGAAAAGAATACCAAGGTCTTTACATGATTTTTTAATAGGGGTGTTGTCGGGTTGAGTGGCAACCTTGTCTTTAAATTTTATGGTGGCCATGGTTTAAGTTAGAGAGTTTAAAAAGGAAGAAGTGAGGGAGGTGATTAGGGAAAATAAGAGAGCAGAAATCAGACCATCTACCGAAAAACCATCAACTAAGGAGGAAGCAAGATAAACCAAAACAGCATTTATCACAAAGGTGAAAAGGCCTAAAGATAGGATATTTATGGGAAGAGTGAAAAAGACGAGAATGGGTTTTAAGAAAGTGTTTAAGAGGCCCAAGATGATAGCGACAACAATGGCCACCCAATAATCTTCAACGTGGACTCCGGGGAGAATATAAGCAGCTAAGAGAACAGAAACGGTGCGGATCAAGAGTTTTAGGATCATGTTTATTTAGTTAATTTATATTTTTGAATAAGCTGTTGAATACCTTGTTCAAGAGTAGGAAGAACGTCAGCGGCAGTTTGGCGATTATTTAAGATTCCGTTTATAGCGTCTTCGAAATATTTAATCATTCCGTCGTTTAGACCATCGTCATGAGTATTGGAAGCTAAGTACCAGGATCGGGCTTGGGCAGCGGCAGTAACAAAAGAAGAGAGCTTTTGAGAGCTTTCTAGTTTTTGGGCAAGGTCAGTACGAGGATAGATTTCTCCAAATTCTCTAATTTGAGACTGGGCTTGGTAGAGTTTTTCTAAAGTTTCAGAAGAGGATAGATATTCTAAAAATTCCCAGGCCTGTTTTTGGTTTTTGGAGTTTAAATTGACAGCTTCAGCCCAGTAGGAAGACCAGTGAATGTTGGTGAGAGTAACATCTCCCCTTTCGGCTTCCTCAGGAGTGGAGTCTTGAGATTGAGGAAGCTGAGGAACGGTGGTGGTGGCATATTTTAAATTAGGATTTTGGTAATTAATGTCAAAGACTTTCCAAGAAGGAGCAAAAAGGAAGGCAAGTTTTCCTTGAGCAAAGGCATATGTGGAATTGGGAAGAGTGGCATCCCAAACTTTGTCTTTTTGGACAAAATTGGTGTAGAAGGTAAGTACTTCCTCGGTGTTTTTATCAAGAGGAAGAGTAAGATCAGCACCATTTTGAAGAAGCATGAGACCCAAGATGTCAGACCAGTGATCGACATTGCTTGCTGTACCAAGGGCGGCACCAGCAACGGTGATTTTTCCAGATTCATCTTTTAAGGTTAGTTTTTTAGCGGCTTCTTGAAGTCCCCACCAAGTGCGAGGAGGAGTGACTTGGGCTTGAGTTAAAAGATCTTGGTTATAAAAAAGAGAAAGACCCTCATACATTAGAGGAAGAGCCATGTATTGGCCGTTTATCTTTAAGTCTTGATAGGTCTGGTGATATGAGTTTTGAAGATCTAATTTTTCAGCGGTGGTTTGAGGGACAGGGGCGGTGATAGATGAAAGGACTGGTAGCCAAGTGTGGTGGACACGGAAGATGTCGGGGGCGTCGGCCTCCCCTTTTTGGATTTTGTTTTGGAGACGAAGGCGGTAGTCTTTTGGTTGGTGCATGCGGTAAGTAATAGTGACGTTGGGATTTTCTTCTTCGTACTCACTAATTATGGAGTCCATGACAGCACTTGGTTCCCAAAGGCCCCAGTAGATAAGTTCGGTTTTTTCAGAAAGAGGAGATTTCTTGCCAAAGAAGTTGAGGGCGACGAGAGCAATGACTAGGAGGACTACCCCCCCAAGGAGGAAAGGAAAGATTCCTAAAAAGCGATTTTTACCAACAGGAGACGGAGAAGTGGGAGTAGTAGAGGGACTGGTGGGTGGAGTGTATGGCTTGGGTGGGGTATCAGAAGGAGGGGCGGGCATGGGATTTTTTTTGACCTCTTGGACAGGTGGGGAGGTTTTTTGAGGAGGTTTTTGTTCACCTGGCCTGGAAACTATGTTTTGAGGTATTTCTTGGTTCACAATGTTATGATACTAGAAAAGAAGGCTGTATGAAAATAAAAGCATATTCAGATGGAGGCAGTAGAGGAAACCCAGGAGATTCAGGGAGCGGTTTTGTGATCTATGGAGGAGACGGAAGAACAATCTATGAACAGGCAAATTATTGGGGACTAGGGACAAATAATGAGGCAGAGTACAAAGGACTTTTGACAGGACTAAGATGGATTGAAGGGAATATGAAAGAAGAAAAAATTGATGAAGTAGAGTTCTTTTTGGATTCAGAGTTGATAGTAAAACAAATGAAGGGACAGTATAAAGTAAAAGCAGATAACCTAAGAGGTCTTTTTACAGGATGTCAGGAATTGGCTAGAAAGATTGAGAAAATTAAATTTAAACATGTAAAAAGAGAAGGAAACACGAGAGCAGATGAGTTAGCAAACATGGCGATGGATAAAAAAGAGAACGTTTTGTTGTTTTGAGGTTTTAGGAAGCTGGTTTAAACTAAGAAGATGAAGAAGTTAAAGATAAGAAGGATTTTATATTTTCTGGCGCCAGTAATTCTTTTGACTCCTCTAGTAACAGCGGCAGCTTGGGGGATAGCAAGTAAGGGAAAAGTACTTACCGGGGTGAGTTTGGCAGGGATTGATATTTCCAGAAAGGAAATGGATAAGGTCCAAGAACTTTTGGTAAGAAAGTTTAATACAGAGTTAACAGAAGTGACTTTACAGCATGAAGACAGAGAGTGGAAGGTGGATCTAGCTTCTGCCTCGGCGATGATTGATGTAGAAAAGGCAATGATGAAAGTAAAAGATAGCAGTGAATCAAAGACGATATGGGGGCTTTTGAAAAAACAATGGTGGTACATGAGAAATCCAATTAATTTAGGATTAGAAGTGGACTGGGATACAGTGATGGTGGGAAGCATGGTAGCTCAGATTGCGGCGGAGATAGAGTCACCTTATATACCAACAGAGATTGTGGTTTTAAATGAGGGAGGGGTAAAGAAAGTAAAAGTAGAGAGAGGAAAGTTGGGAAAAAGTATCGGAGTGGTAAAAACAGTGAGTGGTATAAGACGGCAAATTGAACAGTGGAGACTAGATGAGCCAGTAATTTTGGTGGTGGAGGAAGTAGGACTATTACCCAATGAAGAGCAAGAAAAAGAGGTGGAGGAGTTGGCAAATAGGTTGGTAGACAAAAGATTGGTGATAAAAAGTGATAAAGAAATAGAGAATCTTTTGGCGGATGATGAAATTTTAATTTCTTGGTTAAGAGTGGAAAGTGGAGTAGATAGTGGAGAAATAGGAACTTATCTTTCTCAGGCGGCGGCAGGGATTGAGAGAGAGCCAATAGATGCTGCCTTTAGGTTTGAGGGAGGAAAAGTAGTTGAGTTTAAGGCAGCAAAGGATGGGTTGTCAATTTTGCAAAAAGAGTCGGTGGAGAACATCAAAGAAGGAGTAGAAACTTTGGCTTGGGCAGAAGAGGTAGAGAGAGAGGTGGAAATAATCCTTCAGAGAGTGGAGCCAAAGATTAAAACAGAAGAAGTGAATGATATGGGAATTAAAGAACTACTAGGAAAAGGAACAAGTTCTTTTTCTCACTCTTCGACCTCAAGGGTTCATAACGTTGGGAAAGGATCAAGTGTGGTAAATGGAGTTTTGGTAGCGCCAGGGGAGATATTTTCATTTAACAAGACAATTGGAGAAGTGAGTCAGGCGACGGGGTATAAGAGTGCTTATGTGATAAGAAGTGGAAGAACAGAGTTGGGAGATGGGGGTGGAGTGTGTCAGGTGTCGACAACCTTGTTTAGAGCCATACTAGATGCGGGCTTACCAATAACAGAAAGACAATGGCATTCGTTCAGGGTCAGTTATTATGAGGAAGATTCGGATCCAGGATTTGATGCGACAGTTTATAGTCCAAGCCCGGACTTGAAGTTTAAAAATGATACAGAGCACCATGTATTAATACAAAATACATTTGATGGCGAAACTAGAAAATTGGCTTATGAGATTTATGGAACAAGTGACGGAAGAATGATAGAGATTAGTAACTACAGAAAATGGGGATGGGCTCCCCCACCACCTGATCTTTATATAGATGATCCGACGCTGGCAGTAGGAGTGATAAAAAGAATGGAAACAGCAGTGGCAGGATTAAAGACAGCGTTTGATTGGAAAGTTACCAAAGGAGATGAAACATTGCATGAAAAGACTTTTTCATCTTACTATCAACCTTGGCAAGCAGTGTATCTGAGGGGGACAGGTGGACAGTGAATAGTCTGGAAAAGTAGGGCTTTTTAGAATATAATATGTTTTGTATGTCTAGTATAAGTATAGAAGAGCAGGCTCGGCTAGCAAGCAACAGGATTCGTGAAATTAGTAGGTTTGTAGGACACCTTCCCCTTAGAAGAAGGCTCGGAGCAACTTGGTTAGTCATGAAAACACATGAAGTAAATAACTTAGGGGGTGTGGTTGCCGTATTAAAGTTAAGAGCTAAACAAACTGCCCTATATTCAAGAAATAAGTTTTTTAGAAGGATTTTGGATTAAAAGATATAACATTTATGACTTTAATAAGAAGGATACTAGAGAAAAATATTAATCCTGAGTTGAGAAATAAGATTAGGCTGGTTTTAAATGAAGAACAAAGATTGGATCCCGTTCTGAGAAGACTTGGTCCTCAAAAAAGAGAGAATGCTTATAATAGCTTACTTGCTGTCCATGGTATCCCAAGAGACGGAAGTGGTTACGATATGCTTGTGTGGGCAAGAAGGGACAGGGCAGAGAGGTATTGCTGGTGTTAGAAGATCGGCACAAAGAGTTGGTGAGATAATCAGAAGAAAACGTTAGAGAGATAGTCTGGGAGAGCGATCTAAGTCTTTTGGGTTTATGAATTCTTTTTTCTTAGCTTTGTGGAAAGCAACAATGGCAATCATGGCAGCATTGTCAGTGTTTAGTTCTTGTTTGGGAGGGAAGAAGATAGGGAGAGAGTGTTTTTTAGCAAGTGCACGGAGACGACTTCTTAAGTCTTTATTGGCCATTACTCCCCCGGTGGCAAGAATGGATTTGGGAGAATGAGTTTTTAGGGCTTTTTTGAATTGTTTTAGGAGAGTATCAAAAACAGCGTTTTGGAAGGTGGCGGCAAGATGAGGAAGGTTTTTACTGATTTTTTCCTCATTCCAGTCTTTGACTTGATAATAAAAGGCAGTTTTTAGACCGGAAAAGGAATAATCAAGGGATTTGGAATGAAATAGAGGTCGAGGAAGATCAAGAAAGTTTTCGTTTCCGTCTTTTGCTAGACGCTCAATAATGGGTCCGCCAGGATAAGAGAGACCAATGAGTTTGGCTGCTTTGTCTAAGGCTTCGCCAGAAGCATCGTCTAGGGTGTGGGCGATGGATTGGTAATCGCCTATCTTTTTTAGAAGAACAGTCTTGGTGTGGCCACCGGAGGCAGTAAGAACAAGAGCGGGGAATTTAATGTCGGTTTTAGGATTTCCTTTGGAGTTTTTAAGAAAAGGAGAGAGAAGATGTCCTTCAATGTGGTTTACGGCAACTAAGGGAATGGAATAAGTCTCAGAAAGGTCTTTAGCGGCATCAATCCCGGCACCGAGAGCTGGGGAGAGGCCGGGGCCTTGCGTGACTCCAATGACATCTATTTTTTTTAAACCTTGCTTAATAAGGGTGTGGGGGTCGGAAGATTTTTTAAGATGAAAGGCTCTTTTTAGGGCTTGGGCAACAACAGGATAGATGCGCTCTTGATGAGCTCTTTTGGCAAGATTGGGGACAATGCCTCCCCACTCTTTATGAAGATCTATTTGGGAGGAGATAATATTAGATTGAATAGAATCGTCTTTTAAGACGGCGGCACAGGTGTCGTCGGCACTGGTTTCGATTCCTAGGATATACATATGGGGTATATTTTACCGCTTAAGGGTGGGTGGTACAATTTTTTATGGATGAATGTGTGTTTTGTAAAATCATTTTAGGAGAGATTCCTAGTTTTAAAGTCTATGAAGATGATGATTTTTTGGGGTTTTTAGATATTAATCCATTGAGTTTGGGAAATAGTTTGATGGTTCCTAAAAAACACTATAGATGGGTTTATGATGTACCGAATTTTGGAGAGTATTGGGAAGCAGTAAAGATAGTAAGTTTGGCGACAAAGAAAGTTTTAAAGGATTGTGACTCGATAGGATATTTAACTTTAGGTTACGAAGTTGCTCACAGTCATATAAGGATAGTGCCTCGATTTTTGGGAGATGATCATGTGGATGGGATACAAATTAGTAAGGCGAAAAAATACAGCAAAGAAGAAATGAGGAAAATAGCGGGGAAAATAAGGGAAGAAGTAGAAAGAATGCAAAAAAAGAAAAGGGAAGGGCGTTGACAGGAAAAGAGTGAATAAAGTAAGGTTAGTTTAAGATGGACGATAACAAGCTTAATGATGACCAAGGAATAAGGGTTGGTGATCAAGGTGGAGTGAGTAAAGAAGTAAAAAGAGGAAGTTTTGATGAAGAATTGGGCGTACCAGGAACAGCAGGAGAAAGGACAAAGACGGCTGGAGAAACAGATGTAATGAAAACAGCACCTCCAATGCCAGAGGAAAGTAGAGAAAAAACAGTAACTAAAGATGAGCTTTTGGCAGAAAGTGAGAAAGAAGGAGGAGTGAAGGGAGATTTGATAGTAAAAGAGGAATTAAAGGATGACCTTGCAGGTGGAGAGTCTCAAGAAAGAGAAGAGTTGGAAAAAGGACACCAAGAGATGAGTGGACTTTTGGGAGTGAAAGAAGATATGGAAAGAGGAAAGGTGGAGATGGAGAAAAAAGATACTAGTTTTGATACCGGAGGCGAAATTGGAAGAACTGAAGTAGTAGAGAAAAAAACAGAAGAGAGCGTTATTGGAGGAGGGGTCAGTTCGGATCCAGCAGTTAAAGTGCCAGAAGGTTTTGTTGCCAAACCCAGTGGAGGAGATATTGGAGTTCGGGGAGAAGCAATAAAGACAGAAGAAAAACCAAAGAAGGGTTTTCCAGCTTGGATAGTGGTAGTGTTCTTGGTTTTATTGTTTGGGGGATTGGTGGCTTTGATTTTTTTGAATCCTTTGGTTGAGAAAGAGGAAGAGAGAGAAATGAGAATGGAGGTTGGCGAAAAGACTAGTGAAGAAAGTGAAGCAAGTTTAAGTGGTCAAATAGCAGAAGGGACAGAGGGAGGAGGAACAGGAAAAGGAGGATTGGAGGCAAAGGAAGGTAGTTATGTGAGTGAAGAATTGGGATTTGCAGTGAAATATATGGATGAAAGACAGGTAATGGAAGATAATAATTCAAAAGCTGGAAATAGGGTGGTGTTTTGGTTGAGTAGCGGGCTTAATTTTGTGGTTCATGCAGGAAAAGAATGGTCTTATCCTAATCCAGAAAGAGTGGAGGAAGCTTATACATCAACTATTGCTGGGGTAAAAGCTTACGAGTTTGGGGGAGATGTAAATCAAAAGATAGTGGACTTTGAAAAAGGTGAAATGAAATATACGATACAGTGTGTACATCAGAGGAATGAAGCGGTGCTTAAGGAGTGTTCAGACTTTTTGAGTAGTTTTAGGTTTTTGGAGTAGTTTTTAGAGAGAGTAGGAAATTTTTCTGGTTTTTTGGTCGATGTATTCAAGGTGGACAGTAACCAGGTTAGCAATCTTTTTTAGCTTTTTTAAATAAGGACCAAGGTTTTCTGACCATTCAATAGAGGAGATAGTGTTTTTTTTAAAGTGGGAAAGAAAATTTATTTCTTTAAATTCGTAGGAATTGTCTAGACGGTAAAGATCAAAGTGATAGAAGGTTTTATAGAGAGGGTGGTCTACTTTGTATTCATTTATGATATTAAAGGTGGGTGAGGGAAGATGATCTAATTTTAGTGTTTTTCCTATTCCTTTGGTAAAAACGGTTTTTCCAGCACCAAGATCTCCAGTAAGACAAAAGACTAGGGGTTTTGTGGACTTAGTTGTCTGTTGGGCTTTTTTAAAAATGAATTGGGCAGTTTTTTGGGTTTGGAGAGGTGAAGTGGAAACAAAAGACTGGTCTTTTCCAGTAAGTAAGTCTCCCCTTCTTAAGACTTTTAGTTTCTTTTGGGTAGTATCAATGACGGTGGAGGGAAGGTTTTGAGGTAATTTTCCAGCGTCAACGGCAAGATCGATAAGATCTTTTTTCTTTTGAGATAAGGGGGAAATGAAAGCAGAAAGTGAATAGTGAGGACGGCGACCAGAAAGATTAGCAGAGGTAGCAGTAAGAGGTTTTTTGAACTCTTTTATCAAAGAAAGGAGGGGTGGATAAGAAGGAATGCGGATTCCTAGAGTTCCATCTTCAGCTTCAATTTCAGATGGAAGAAGGTTTTTCGCTTTAGAAACGAGAGTGAAAGGGCCAGGGAGGAGGTTTTTATAAAGGGAGAGAGCCGAATTATTGAGGTGGACATAAGTTTGGGCCATTTTTTGGGAAGAGACAGCAACTGAAATAGCTTTTCCTGTCCAACGGTTTTTAAAGGAAAGGAGTTTTTTGACAGCAGCGGGATTAGTGGCATCGACAGCAAGGATATAGACTGTGTCTGAAGGAAAAACAACAAGGCCCCCCTTTTTGAGGACAGCAAGGGTTGTTTTTTGAGACTTTGAGTTTAGGCTTATGGTTTTCATAGGCTGGGGAATTTTATCATTTTAATTGTTAGACTGAGTAAAATGGGGAAAAAGAGAAAGAAAAAAAAGAAGAGTTGGGTTAAATACGTTTTAGTGTTGGGTTTGTTTTTTTTGATGGTGATAAATGGGGCTTGGGCAACAGAAAAGTTGTCAGGATTGGAAAAAGCGAGAAGAAGAATGGTCAAAAACCCTAATGATATAGAAGCAAGGTTAGAGTGGTGGAAGGGATTGGTTGAGACAGAGTACTGGGAAGAGGCTTTAAAGGAAGAGGTCTATTTTGAAAAAATGTATGAGGCTTTGGGAGATGATAAGAAGGAAAAGGTTCTTTTAATAAGGGGAACAATGAAGAGAGAATATCCGGGATACATGGAAGTTGATCTTTTAATGACGGGTGACATGGAAAATGAGGGAAGTAAAGATTGGTGGATAAAGAAAGCTAAAATGGAAATGAAAAGGGAGGAATATGAAAAAGCATTGGAATCAATAAAAAAGGCAAGAGAAATGGATGAGGTAGATGAAGAGATTGAGAGAATAGAAAGAGAGCTTAGTTAAAAAAATAGCCCCAAAGAGGGGCTATCTTAATTTTTTTGCTTAAAAGATTACTTCTTTTTCTCTTCGGCAGGGGCTTCTTTTTCGCCCTCAGGTGATTTTTGAGCTTGGGCGGGAACAGCTTTATCTTCAGTGGTCTCACCATCGACGGCTTCACCTTCAGCACCTTCTTCACCTTCAGCACCTTCGACAGGAGCGATAATTTCTTCTTGTTTTTTGGGTTCTTCAACCTTAGCAACAGCATCAGCTTTGCTAGCGGTGACAGTAATGTTCTTGTCGATTTTTAGATCAGCAACAGTAATGGTGTCCCCAGACTCCTTTAAGAGAGAAAGGTCTACTAAGAATTTTTCAGGAAGATCAGTAGGTAGAACCTCGATCTCAAGATCATTCATGATTTGCAAAAAGACACTTCCAGCTTCAACAGCAGGAGAAGTACCAACTAGTTCTAAAGGAACATTGGCGGTAATTTTTTCTTTAAGATTAACTTTGTAAAAATCAATGTGAAGAAGATCATCACTAATGGGGTGATGTTGAGGATTTTTAAAAAGTACAGGAAGGACTTCTTTTTCTCCTTCGATCTCGAGGTCTAAAAGCTGAGAGGTACCAAGTTCTTTAAAAAGATCATAGGCCTCTTTTGCGTTTAGAGCAAGGGAAATGGACTTAAAGTCTTTTCCATAGACAGAAGCAGGAAGAAGATTCTCTTTCCTTAATTTTTTAACTTTTCTTCGACCAAGTAGTGTTCTTTTCTTGGCTTTCAAAAGGGATTTTTTAGACATTTTTTTTCTCCTAGTTGGGCAGTTAAACCCTAACAAGTAATAAACGGGTTATTGTATCAGGAAAGATGAATTTAACCAAGGGAAGGGAAAGAAGGGTCAAGTCCCATGGCCAAAAGAGCTTCATTCAAGACCTTTTTAGCCTCGAGTCTGGCTTTTTTAGTTCCCTCTTTTAAGATTTTTTCAATCAGGGCCGGGTTTTTTTCATAGATAGCTCTTTTTTTTCTTATAGGAGAGAGGAAGGAATCTAAGACAGAGATAAGGTATTTTTTGACCTCTACGTCACCAACTGTTCCTTTTTGGTAGCGGTCTTTGTAGTCTTTTATTTTTTCTTTATCTTTTCCAAAAGCATCAAGATAGACAAAAACAGGATTTCCTTCTACTTTTCCAGGGTCAGTGGCCTTGATTCTATTAGGATCGGTATACATAGACATGACCTTTTTTTCTACAGTAAAGGCATCATCGGAAAGATAAATGCAGTTACCTATGGACTTACTCATCTTGGACTGACCGTCAGTTCCGGGAAGAATTCCACCCTCACCAATTAAAGCTTTAGGAATAGGAAAAACTTCACCATAAAGACGATTGAAAGTTTTGGCAATTTCCCTGGTCAATTCGATATGACTTTCCTGGTCTTTTCCTACTGGAACCAGGTCCCCTTTGACCATTAAGATGTCAGCGGCCTGAAGAACAGGGTAAGTAAGAAGTCCGAGAGAAGGTTTTTTAATATGAAGATCATGCATGACTTCCTTTAAGGAAGGGACGCGTTGACAACGAGCAACTGTAGTTAACATAGAGAAAAGAAGAGAAAGATAGACTACTTCAGGTACTAAACTCTGACGATAGATAACTGATTTTTTGGGGTCAATACCAACAGAAAGATAATCAAGGATAAGATCTTTGATGTTCTGATCTAGCTTTTTTATATTATCTTTGCTGGGAGAAGTGGTTAAGGTGTGAAGGTCAGCAATAATGAAATAGCAATCATATTCGCTTTGAAGTCGGACTCTGTTTTTGAGAGTGCCAATAAAGTGACCGAGGTGTAAAGGTCCGGTGGGACGATCACCTGTAAGAATTCGTTTTTTTTGTTTTGTGTTGTTCATAATTTACTTATTGAATTTTAACATTTGTTTTTCATTAGCAGGCTGGCTAGGAATCGAACCTAGAATACCGATTTTGGAGATCGGGGTAATACCTTTTTACTACCAGCCTTTGTTTTTTAACTAGGCAATAAAAAATCCCGCTTGCGCGGGAGTGATTTTAAAGATTAATTTTTATTTTGACAGACAAAAGACTCCCGCGAAGATTAGCGGGACCACCAGATTTGGTTAGTTCTGTCTGTAGTCATAAAGATATTATAGGATTATAAAAGGAGGATGTCAAACAAGGATTCTTTTGGTGCTTGCGTGAAGAGAGGTTAGGAGGACATAGGGAATAGTGTTGGCAGTATGGGCGGAGTTTTTTAGACTGTTTTTATGATCGTGGTTTTTAGAGTAAATAGTCACTTTTTGCCCAAGGTGGGGTTTTTTTACGCTTGAAACGTCTATAATTGTTAGGTTCATGCAGACTCTTCCTAAAATTGGACAGGAGGAGTTATTTATAGTCACAACTCCCCTGTTTGAGAGGCGACGATCAAGACCGTCGTTGTAGCCAACTGGAAGAATGGCTATTTTTAAGTCTTTTTTGGCTTTGTAAGTTCCTGAGTAGCTAATTTCTTGACCTTTCTTTATGTCTTTTATCTGAATAAG
The DNA here is from genome assembly GCA_030613565.1 of Candidatus Shapirobacteria bacterium. Taxonomy (GTDB): domain Bacteria; phylum Patescibacteriota; class Microgenomatia; order UBA12405; family JAUWLS01; genus JAUWLS01. Next base: position 15,242 of record JAUWLS010000013.1, read on the forward strand.
GTGGGAGGTGAACTCAAGAGCAGGGGCTAAGTGTTTTTTTAGTTTGAGATCTGGGGCAGAGTTGGGAGCAAAGGGAGAGATGCCATAGAAGCCCAGGCCAAGACGAATAAGGTTGAATTCAGGCTCATCTACAATAAAGGTTCCAGCAGTGGCAGAGATGTGCTTATAGAGGAAGCCGAAACCAGCGGATTTGAACTGATTGAGGATAGATTTAAAGGTTTTTAGTTGTTTTTTGGTAAAAGAAGCTTTGGACGGATCGTCAGATTGAGAAAGATGAGTATAGATGCCTTGAATATTAGCTTGGGGATATTTTTTTAAAGTTTTTATAAAAGAAGGAATGTCTTTTTCTTGGAGCCCAAGACGATTCATCCCAGAGTCAATTTTTAGATGAAGTGGGGCGTGAGGTTGGTATTTAACTAATATAGAAAGAGTTTCTTCGTCGTAGACGGGAAATGAGAAAGGTAATTTTTTTCTGGTTTTTAAGTTTTTAGGAAAAGTGTAGCCAATAATGAGAATGGGAGTTTTTACTTTTGCTTTTTGAAGTTCATAAGCTTCGTAAAGAGAATCGACACAAATAAAAGGAGGTTTGATTTTTTTGTCTAGGAATTTGCCAACTAGTTTCAGACCATGACCGTAGGCGTTGCTTTTCAAGACAGGGCAGATTTTTTGATTAGGATGGAGAGACTGAAAGTAAGAGTAGTTGTTTTTTAAGGCAGAAGAAGAAACAGTAAGAAGGTTTAGGTTTTGATATTTTCTTTTTAGGAGCAAGGTAGATTATTTTAACAGCTTAACTACCTTCCTCTGTTGTTTCTAAAGGAACGTCTCCTTCCTCTTTTTCCTCTTGTAGTCTTTTTTTTTCTTCCGTTAGATCGGGAGGTTGCGAGTAAAGAATCAATATTTACCCTATTCCCGGGTTTACTATGAAAGATTTCTCTTTCTTGCGGAGTCATTCTTTGCTTTATTTGTCTTGCGGCCCAGAGTTCAGCAGTGCGAGTGCGGGGATCATAAGCATTAAGACCGGCTTTAAGATGTATTTCTGCATGTGTAGGGCGAGAGACTGGTTCTAAATTATCTAAGGTGTTCCTGCCACCATCTCTAACTCTTTTTTTGTGGTGAATTTCAGCGGCTCTTTCTTTTGGGTTGCGAGAACACATTCCATTAGTTCTTTCATAAGCTTTACGTTTTCGTCCTTTTGATGTTGAAGTGGAAAGAAAGCACAGGGTGGCTACAGAAAATATAGGGATTAGTAATTCTTTCCTCATTTAGTGGATGATTTAGGTTAGGAGAGAAAAAGACCTTATTCAACAATGTCTTTATAAAAAAAGCTATGTTAGAGTTAATATAGCGCGCTTTTGAAATATTGATGGAAAGAAAGGGAAGAAAAAAGAGTGGGTTTGGTGGACCAGGGCAGATTTGAACTGCCGACCTCGACTTTATAAGAGTCGCGCTCTCACCAACTGAGCTACTGGTCCAGTGGTTGATTTTATCAAGGCTGGATTGTCTTTTCCACAAAGCGTGATAAAATTTCATACTTTAACAAAGTTATGTGCGGGGTAGTGTACGGCTGCACGTGAGGCTCACATGGGCCGATTACAGAGTAATTTGTAATTAGAACCTTGCTGTATCGGGGAAACCCCACCAAGTAATGTTGGGGGCAATCCCGAGGAAACCTCTTTTTGAGGGATCCGTAGAGACTACACGCGAGGCTCCTGATAATTAGTCAGGATGATGATATAGTCCGACACTCTCAGTAATGGGAGGACCAGATGCATAATCTCACAGACCAGGTTCGACTCCTGGCTCCGCAACAAAGATAAAGACCGCTTTCGGGCGGTCTTTTTGGTATATTTAAGCGAACTACTCAAAACATTATTTTAGTTCTCTTCTTGTGATGTTATAATTATTTGTGAACAAGAAGGAGGAGGCGAGAACATTAAGAAGAAAAGGGCGAAGTTTAAGAGAGATATCTGGAGAAATAAAAATAGCTTTAAGCACAGCACACAAGTGGACAAGAGATATTCCCCTTTCAAAAAAACAAGAAGAAAAACTAAAAGAAAAATCTTTAGCAGCTTTACAAAAAGGGAGAAAAAAAGCGCAAGTAGTGAGAAAGTTTAACTATCAAAAGATTGTAAGAAAAAATTTCAATGATGGAAAAAAAAGCATCGGACCATTGACTAATAAAGAACTTGATTATATATGCGCTGCTTTATATTGGGCAGAGGGTTTTAAAAAAGACAGTCGACTCGGTTTTGCGAATTCAGATCCTGAAATGATTAAGTTGGTATTAAAATGGATGGTTGGATCGTTGGGAATACCAAAGGACCAGATTCGTTTGAGGGTTGGAATAAATATTGCTTTCGTTAATAAAGTAAAAGAAATAGAAAAATATTGGTCAAAAACAACAGGTATAAATATTGAACAGTTTCAAAAACCATTTTTCCAAAAAACAAAGTTGAAGAAAAAATATCCAAAAAATAGTAAGTACTACGGCGTCTTAAGAATAAGGGCTATAGGTCAAAACGAAAACTTTAGAAGAATATTGGGAATGGTTTCAGGGTTACGAGAAGTACAGGTTTTGGTATAATTTCCCTACTTTGGCAGGGTAGCTCAGTTTGGTAAGAGCGCAGCATTCATAACGCTGAGGTCGGGGGTTCAAATCCCCCTCCTGCTACTTAATAGAAAAAGAGGTTTAACCAGAGAGTCAGGTTGGATGGAGGAGGTGTTTGTTCCTGCTGAGGATAGAAGTAGTCAAATTTTGAGTTAGGAGAGGGCTGAGGTAGGTTTAAGAGGGTATCTGTATCCTTTCCCAGACCAAATTTCTCATGAGCTTCTTGGTCTAAAAAATCATTGGTTTCTATATAGGAAAGAGAGTCTCTTAGGAGGCGATTTTCGTTTTTTAGGTTGGAAATTGAAGATTTAGTTTCAGAAACTGCCTTTTGGGCTTCAATGAGATTCCTAATGTGATTTAAGGAACGGAAGCCAAAATAGAGAGTTAAGGGGAAAATAAGGAGAAAAAAGACTATTTTCTGTTGTCTATTCATGTTGTTATCGGTACTTGTTGTCTATCCTGACTTATGATATTATAAGATTAACTTGATGCCTAGGTTGATTATTTTCTTGGATAGGCTTTAAATAATATGACTGATAATACTTATTCTACCGCGAAAGGGCTTTTAAAGTTTGTAGAGCACTTGACCGCAGAGGGAAAATCCACAAATACAATTGTGGCTTACAGAGGGGATGTGTCCCAGCTTGTGAGCTATCTAAAGTCTCTTTCTGTTACTGATCTTACAAAGATTAGTTCAGGGCAAATTGAAGATTTTAAGAAAAATCTCTCTAAAGGTGGATATACAGCTAAATCTATTTCTAGGAAGCTAAATTCTATTAAAAACTTTTTTGGGTTTTTAGTAAATGAAGGAATTTTGACTGATGATCCTTCAAAAGATATTAAACATCCTAAGTATGAGAATGACAAACCTCGTGTTTTTAAACCCATTGAATACATGGCACTAAGAGATGCTTGCAGAAATGATATTAGAGCAACAGCAATAGTTGAACTAATGCTTCAAGCCGGTCTTAGAATTTCTGAAATTGCTAATCTTGAGATTGGTGAAATTGGAAGCAATGACATTACAATCTCGGCATATGAGAGTCACGATGAAAGAAAAGTTCCTTTAAACCTTTCTGCTAAAAGAGCATTAAGGGCTTACATAGAAGAGGAAAGATATGAGACCAAGAGCAAAAAAGTGTTTGTAACCAAAACCGGTCGTCCCCTATTGGTAAGAAATATCAGAAGTCTTTTAAATAGATACTTTAATAAAGCCGAAATCAAAAGTGGAAAAGTAAATGATTTAAGAAACACATTCATTGCCTACCAACTAGAGGCAGGAGTACCAATTGATGTGGTCAGTAAGATTGTTGGACATAAAAGAATTTCTACTACTGAAAAGTATTTGGGTTTAACTGAGAAGAAAGAGGATAAAGAAGAAAAAGGAATAAAATTAAAGGAGTTGTAAGAAAAAGGAAGAATAAGTTCAGGATGCCAGAAGACGAAAACCGAGGAAGGTTGAAATATTGTACTACTGCTTTTTCGTTTATGGTGATTGGTCCGGATGGAGTATGTCCAAATATTAAACCCAAACCCTTAAAACCTTGTTTGACCTGTAGGCATCGTCCTGGAAACAAGGGAAGAAGAGAGGGGCACAAGACTAGAGGGTTTTTTATAAAAAGGACTAAAGTCTAGCTCTTTTGTTTATCTCAGATTCAACAACAGCACGGGGTCGACCATATTTTAAAGCCGAGAGGCGTTTGATCATTTGGGCAAGTTTTTTGTTTCCCGGTTTTTGACGCTCAGCGGCGGATACTTTTACAGAGAAAGGTTTAACAGGTTTACCCTCAACCATGGTTTTTAAATAGATGTTTCCGACTTCGATGTTTAGAAGGTCTTTTTCTGAAAAGGTGGGCTGGTATTGGCGGACAAGGTAGTTGGCATCGTTTATTCCGACACGAAAGGAAGCGACAGTACCGACGTTTCCAAAAACAGCGTTTTTAACTTCATCTTCCATTTGGGAAATGAATTGGTTTCCAACAGTAAGATTTAAATGGTATTTTCTGGCCTCAGACATGATGACAGCGAAGTCTTGGGTGGCAAAGTTTTGGAACTCGTCGACGTAGAGATAGAAGTCTTTTCTTTCTTCTTCAGGGATGTCTTGGCGGCTCATGGCAGCCATAAGAATTTGGGGAATTAAGATAAGTCCCAAGAAGCTTGAGTTTTCTTCACCGATAGTTCCTTTAGCAAGATTGATGATAAGAATCTTTCCTTCATCCATTACTTTTCTAAAGTCAAAAGAAGATTCAGATTGACCGATGATGTTTCTCATCATGGTGTTAGTAATGAAACGGCCGAACTTAGAAACGATGTAGTCAAGAACTTCGGATTTATGAAAGTCAGAGGTTTGGGCGATTTGGTCAGTCCAGTAACGACGAACCATGGGGTCTTGGACTTTGGGAAGTAGCTCTTGAACATATTTTTGATCTGTAAGACAGCGGACAATTTCTATGAAGGTGGCACCAGGTTCAACCATGACTGTAAGCATGGCATTTCTAATAGCGTGTTCAAAACGAGGACCAACAATACCGGTTTTATAAGGGTCGTAGAGTTTGTACATGAGATTGATAATGGCCGAAGTGATGAAATGTTTTTCATCCTCGGTCTTGGCTTGCATGATGTTTAGACCCATGGGGCGATCAACTTGAGAGGGATCAAAGTAGATGACATCTTCAGCTCTTTCGGGAGGAATGCGCTCTAAAATGGATTCAAAAGTGTCATGAGGGTCAATAAAACAGACTCCTTTTCCGGCTTTAATGTCCTGAAGGGCCATGTCGGCCAGAAGCCAAGACTTACCAACACCGGTTTGTCCGACAATATAGAAGTGGCGTTGACGATCAGATTCACTGATGTAGATTTCTTTCTTGGTTCCTCGATAAATATTGTCACCGACATAGATTCCGTCTTCGGAGGCAATGGCGGGGGCGGGGGCTTGTTTGGCTAAAACCCAATTAACGTTGGGGGTTTCAATGGTTTTGTTGGGAAGATGGAAAACCGAGGCGATTTCGTCAGGGGTGAGAATGGTTTTACCTTTCCACCAAAAAATTGGTGGATAGCGGTAGATAAAATCGATCATGAAAGAATAAGGGAGACGGATTTTTCTTTTTGAAAGTTGATTATTGCTAGAATTAAACTGGGAGAAAGCAGCTTTGATGTTATCAAGATGGGCTTTGGCAATTTCTTTTTGAGGAGCACAGGTGACGATGCGGATAGCAACTTCGAAACCTGGTTGATTGCATTTATGTTCAATACCTTCAAGGGTACGAGCGTCTACCTTAAAAGATGCTTTTTCAGGATCGGCTTCTGATTTTTTGGTATTACTAATGAAAGCTTTTCCCTCAGAGACCCAAGAGGGATTGGTGGGAGAGAGAATCATTTGGATGGCAGCGGCTTCCCCTTCTTGAAGTTTGGCCATGGCGGAAGTAAGAGAAGAAAGAGGGTCAGTGGGAAGCTCTTTGTAGGTTTTTAGAGGATAGAAAGATGGTTTTTTAAGACCTAACCAAGCGTATTGGACTTTTCCTTTTTGGGTAAAGATATTGTATTCGTCGACTTCCTCGATCTCAGCCCCTGAGTAGACTCCGTGGATTTGGCGCTCAATTAGTTCAACTTTATCTTTAGGGCAGGAAATGTAAAACTTAATGCTTTCAGAGTCGGCCACGATATCGAAGGAGATAGAAGGTTGGGCCTTAAAGCGATTGAAGAATTTGATTTTAGTACCAGAATAGAGAGAGGCGAGAGGAGAAATGATTTGTTCCATGGCGTCAATTTTGACTTCGTTTTCTTGGGGAACAGCAACCAGAAGAAGAACTGTGTTTAGGGATTTTTTTTCTCGATCGCGCCATTTGTACCAGACAAGGAGGATGTAGGAGAGTGTTGCTAAAAGAACAACTATAAGAAGGGCAAGAAAAGCAATGGAAAGAAGGTTTTGAAGTTGGTTGGTTAGGGTGTCAATTTGGGTCATTTTTTGTCAGAGGAGGATGGTTTTTTGAATTTAACTTGTCCTTTTTTGATTTTTATGAGACGGAGGCAAAATTCGGCAAGCCAGCGGAAGGCAGAGCCAACTTTCTGTTTTGCTCCTTTTAAGATTTGATTTCTGGTTAGAGGAAGGGTGATTTTGGGGGTTTGGGAGTTAGTAGATTGGACAAGAGGTTGTCCGGTCTGATCATCGGTGACAGTTTTGGGAAGAGTAGTACTAGCTTTTTCAACTTTTTCGAGCCAAGACTCAACTTCCTTTCTAACTTTTATCTTTTCAGGGATTTGAGTTACATGAGAAACAGGGATTTCTTTAGAGGGAGAAACAGGTTCTCTTTCGGTACTAACAGCCATGTTTGAGTTTAGCACAGGAAGGAGGGTGGGGAGGGAAATAAAATGGGAGTTTTTAGTCTTTTGGAACAGAGAAGTAAGTTTGGGTCTAAGGGTGGTAAAATAATGGTCATGCGGGGAAATGTGTTGTGGTCAAGCGATCAAAAAAAAGAAAAAGTGGAGAAGGATCCAAGAATGGAGAGAGGTGTTGACGTGGAAGGATCAGGTAAGGGAGTTCATAAGCTGGTGGAGAAAGTAGTTTCGGAGTACAAAAAAATTCTTGAAAGAGAAACTGAAGGAGGGGCTTTGATTGAAGTAGACGAGATTGCAACAAAAGTGGCTTCTTTCTATGAAAAAATAAGAGGAATTATTGACTGGAAAGAAGAGCACCTGATCAGAAGAACAGCAACAGATAGAGTGCTTAAAAGAAGACTTTTAGGGGGAGCGGCAAGTTTGGGAATAGTTTTGGATGTAAAAACAGAAAAAGTGGCAGAACCTTTAGTGACAGAGCTGATTCGAGGGGGGCACTATCTGAATAATAAAATTCCGAAGGTTAGGTTGGTAAAAGTTCAAAGAGTGTTGGAAAAATATGCCTATATTTTGAAGTATTCTCCCCTTTCAAAAAACGGATCAAGGTCGGGACTTAAAAAGAAGGTGAATTTCTATAACTGGCTTTTGGAGATTGCAGCTTGTGAGATTGAAGAGATTTTGGCTCCACCTAAAAAACAGAACCTGATGATGGAGTTTATGACTAAAATGATTAATAGAAGAATTGTTTTGGAGCCTAAAGATTTGATCTCAGACGAAGATCAAATGATTCAGGTTTATATAGCAGTACATAAGACTTTGTATCACTTGGATTCACCAATAATTAGCTACCACCTTTTAAAGTACAGATTTCCAGAATGGTTTGATGAGAGTGAGGAATCAGTCAGGAAATTGTCGGATAATATAAAAAAGATTTGGGATGGACTTGAGAAAGACATTTCTCATCCTTTGGGAAAGTATTTTTATGGAGTGTGTGAAAAATATGACACATTGTATTTAATACTGGGAGATATAATGGATTCTTTTGAAGAGGATCCAAAAGAAATCTCAAAAAATGTTTTTGATGCTGAGGCGTTGGAGAAATTGGTAAACAAGTTTTATAAGAAAAGGTATTCAACTTTAAAAAAGAGATTGTTTAGGATGGCTATTTACTCCACCTTGTCAGTACTGGTAGCAGGATCGGTGAGTTTGTTTATCATAGAAGTTCCTTTGGCGAAGCTTTTGTATGGTGAGTTTAATGGATTGGCTATTTTTGTGGACATAATGCTTCCGACTTTGGTGACATTCGCCTTGGTAGCAATAGTAAGAATGCCAAAAGAAGAAAATCTTTTGAGAGTGAGGGAAGAGATGCAGAAAATGGTGTTTAAACAAAAAAGAGAAGATGTTTATGAAATAAAGGTGAGGGAAAAGAAAAACCTTTTTATACAAGCGTTTGTGACTTTTTTGTACATTTTAGGAACAGGGGGAAGTTTGTGGGGAACTTACAGACTGTTTAGTTGGGCTGGAATCCCAATAACAAGTTTATATATAGATACTCTAAATGTTGCAGTGCTGGTGTTTGCGGCAATCATCATCCGAGGAAGAGCAAAGGAGTTGGTGATAGAAGATAAACCAACAGTTTTAGAGTTTTTGATAGATACACTATCAATTCCGATTGGGAGAATTGGTCAGTGGTTATCCAATAAGTGGAAAGAATACAACATTGCCAGTGTGTTTTTTACAGTACTTATAGATATTCCTTTTGTAACAATTTTGGAGTTTATAGAAGGTTGGAGTACGTTTATTAAAGAGAAGAAGGCAGAGATTCGTTAACGGGCTAAAGTTAGACTGTGCACAGTGATATCTTTTTGGTCTTTTAAGGTTTTGGTGCAAGCAGACAAAGTAGAACCAGAAGTGTGAATGTCATCAAAAAGAAGGATGTTTTTGGGAAGTGGAAAGCTAGGATCAGAGATGGAAAAAGCAGTTTTTAAGTTTTTTTTACGAAGAGAGGAAGAAAGAGAATGTTGAGGACGAGTAGGTTTGTTTCTTTTAAGTAGAGACTGAAAGGAAAGGTTAAGGTTTTTAGCAATGAGTTTTCCGATAATCTCAGTTTGATTAAATCCTCTGAAGTTTTTTCTGGTTTTATAAAGTGGGACGGGGACCAGGACAAACTTTTTTTGACCCCAAAGACTTAAGAGAGGTTTATATTTTCCCTTAAGTTGGTTAAGGGTAAGAAGAGATAATTCTTTAGCTAAATCACTCACAAATCTGTATTTAAGATCATGTAAGGCAGTGCGGATGGGAGGCTGGTAATGAAATAGAGAAATGGACAGGTCAGGAAAATAAGAGGAGGAGCAAGAAGAGTGAGTGTAACCAAGGGTGGTTTTTTTGTTACAGGCAAAACAGAGTTGATCTTTTTTGAAGGGAAGTTTTTTTTGACAAGAGGTGCAAAAATAGAGACCAGGTTTTTTACACAGATAACAAGTTCGAGGAAAAAGAATGTTTAGCACTTTTGTTAGTTTAGAACAAAAGGTTACTTTTACATAACAACTTCTCTTTGTCGAAATTTTTTAGTATGGTTGTTTAAAAGACTAATTTGACCGATAAATAAGTGTTTTAATGCAACCGTCTATTTTTGCGTAGTATTTTAAACACCTAAAGACAGGTAAGTATTCACCAGTCAGTGACTTGACAGGTATATGATTATGTTAATATAATGTGGTTATAAGAAGTCGGTGTGTACGCCCTGTGCTACGTCCGGCTTTTTTGTTGTCAGTTTTAAATTAAAAAAACGATCTCGCAAGGGTCATTTTTATTTTTTACCCTTTTCATGAATTCGTTATGTAAAAACTCTTCTACCCATCTCGTACTGGGTATTTTTGAAAGTTCTTTTTCGAGTTTTACAGGATCTTTAACTTCTTTTTTTATCATTTTTTCTACACGTAAAAGTGATTCAATTCTTCCAGCAGTTGCCATAATATCAGCAAGTTGCGTTCCTACGCTGTGATTTTTCTTTGTGACTAAGGCCAGAGAAGTTATTTTTTGAAAATACTCTTTCCCCGTAACAACACCTCTAACTCCAGAACACTGCAAGATGGAGTGGGCTTGCACTAGAAGTTGATCCTGGTCTGTTGAAGATTCAGAGATGATTTTCCCGAGATAATTAGTTTTCTTCAGGTTCGATGCGAAGTTTTCTAGTATTTTTTTGTAGCTACGAGTTAAGATTGTTTTGGTTAACCAATTTTTTCTTTTTGCCTTTTCTTTGTCTACAACGATAATGCTAAACAAAACGTAAGATTTTCTTAATACATGCTTCGCTATATCTTTCCAAAAAGATTTTTCTGTTTTTTCCTCTCTTAACTTTAGAAAATCTCTCTTGTGTGAAAACATGTCTGAAGCGTGCAGAACAATCTTTCTGGTTCCGAAATATTTAAAAACAATTTTACTTACCATCTCTTCAACGGTCTTTTCATGTTCTTCCTTTACTGTATACCCTGAAAGAATAAAGTGTTTAGAGGAATGATTGTAATGAGCCTTACCTGTTTCGTCTAAGCTAAGAATTTTATATTTCATTTGTTGTTATTTATATTATATCGCCTAAATTCGATTTTCACTTTTTTTCTGTGTAATTTGTGGAGGTAGAGATTGAAGGCCAAAATGGTTCTGCTTAGTACTTTGTTTTTGTTTGAAACAAAAAACCCACCGGATGGTGGGCAATTGGCGGAGATGCTCGGGAACGACCCGAGGTCCGAAAAAGAGTCTTTTAAAACGTCTACCAGCATAGTTGCTTTTTACTTAATGCTTTTCTTTCTTTAGCAACAAAGGATAAGAAAAACTGTCGGTTGGTGCCCCGAAGGACTCTTTGGTTTATCTAAAACCGAAATTAGATAAACAGCAATTCAGAAAAGTTAACACTCATTTTAATCCCTCTGAATAAGAATTAGATGAATGAAATCTGTTTCTTTAGCAAACAGCGTAAGCGGGAGAAGCTCCAGCGTAACTGTTGTCTAAAAGACCAGCAACATGTGCCTTTACAGATTTACCAAATTTTTCAATGTTGGCATGATTTTTTTGAGAATGTTTGACTACTTATTCTCAAAGTAGGCTGGCGGTTTTTTAAAGTTCTTGTCCGTCGAATCAGGACATCTCCATAAAAAGGATTATAGCAAAGGTGAAGCTAGGAGTCAATCTTATAGGTTATGTTTGTTATTTTAGTTGGTATAGGCAGTAAGTTTTTACGTTTGCGTTTTCATGAAGAGTGAAGACTGCCTCACAAGAAAAGATTTTTAATGGAAAATCTTTAAAATTACTGGTTAAAAGCATTGCTTTCTTGGGCCATTTTTGCAAACAAGCAGCAAGAGAAAGGTCTGTATAAGAAAGTCTCTTACCCCAATCTTTGAACCTCAGAATTAGTTTTTTAAAATCACTAGAACGAAAGCCGTCCCCAGTTATTTGAATCCGGGTAGGGCATATTTTTTGTAAAAACTCCCCTTTGGCCTTGATTGCAATTTCATCTTGAGAACCTTTTAAAAACTCTAATTCTACTGTTTTTGTAGTTAGAAAGTCGGCAACAAAAGGAAGTAATTTTTTGTGAAAATTGTCAAATTCTTCGCCTCTTTTAACAAAGTCTAGGAAAAAACAAGTATCTAGAAATATGTATTTGTTTTTAGTAACTGTAACTAGGTTCTCTGAGAAGTGGATATTTTTCATTGAGTCTTTCCTGTGCCCTTTCCTCTTTTTCTAAAATCTTTTTCAATTTAGGAATTAGTACCGTCAATGTCTCTTGATCAAGTTTTTGGGAAGTTTTTTTACTAGGGAGTCGAGAGGTGTTCATGAGTTAATTATTCTTCATCAGACAAGTGTTTGTCAATCTCTTTTTGTGTTTGTTTTGGATTATCTTTTTTGTTTAAGGCGTTTTTGGATTTGACGCTTCTGATCACGATCGGTGATGATTTTTCTTTTTTCGTGTTTTTTAAGTCTTTTTCCCACTCCCACACTGACTTTGATCCAGCGACCTTTTCTGTAAATAGCGATAGGATAAATGGCGTATTTTTGTTTTTGGTAGGAAAGAAGTTTCTTGATTTGTCCTCGGTTTAAAAGAAGAGGTCGGGAACGAGTGGAGTCAGTAGTAGATTGGGAGGCGTATTTATAAGGGGTGATGTGAACGTTTTCTAGAGTAACCAAAGTTCCTTTAAGAATAACCTTGGAATCAGTGAAAGAAATGCCCTGGGTACGCAACGATTTGGCCTCGGCTCCCGTTAAGGCTATCCCGGCTTCAAATTGGTCAACAGTTGAATAGTTGCTGGCATTACGATTTTTGTAGTGCATAGAGATATTATACCTTGGGTTGGGATGAAGGTATTATAGGTTGATTTCGTGGGTATTATGAGATATAATACCGCAATTAGAGATTAGACGAGAGATAATTGATGGAAAAAAACAAATTTAGAAGGATTTTTTTAACAGGAGGGTTGCTTCTACTTACTTCTTGCGGTAGCCTTAGGCAAGAAACTGGAAAGAGTTTGTGTGGTGAGGAAGGAAAGATTTTTTTAATAGAAGAGGAAAGTCCTTTCTGTATGGCCCCTGGGGGAAGAAATTCAGTGGATGGTTTTTCAAAAAAATGCAGAGGTGATTTAAACCCTGGAGAGATAGTTTATGTTACTCCTGACAAAAACGGTTACGGTGCGGGAGTAGATAGAACAGGTAGCTTATGGTGCCGTGTAGTGGTTGAAAAGGTAAACGAAAATAGTGTTTTAAGATTTCCTGGATGGATACCAAGAAAAAATTTAGACGGGGCTAAGAAGTTGTTTTAATTTAAAGTTATTTGGTAGAGTTTTTGGTCGTTTCCTAAGATGATGATTTTGTTGTTTTGGGGATCAAGAACTAGATCAAGGATAGTGAGGTTGGTGGAATATTTTGCAATGGATTTACCTTCTTTGTCAAAAAGATAAATGTCTTTTTGCTGATCAGTAAAAATGACAATATCAAGATCGGGGTGAGTGGTTAAGTGTTTAGCGTCTTTAATGTTGGTGGTAGCAGATTGGTCGTAGTTGTCTTCTTGGCCTAGATAGTAGGGTTGAACAGATCCAGATTTGGCTAGAACCCAGACTTTTCCATTAATAGCTAGGGAGGTGGGAGTGGAGATGTCGAGGTCTTCTTCGAGCCAAGATTGGCGGGAGCCGAGACCAGAGGCGGTTAGGGGGTATTTATTAATCATGGTTTTGGTGAGAGTATAGACTTTACCCTCCCAAGAGGTGATATCGATAGGATTTTGCCAGTCTTCTTCTTTGATAAGTGATTGGAGAGAAGTAGAAGTGGCCTTAGAGATACCGTCTTTAGTCAGGACATAAACAGTGTTATTAGAGGCGGTGATATTCTGGGCATCCTTTAAACCATCATCATCAGAGATAAGTTTGGTTGATTTTTTGGCAGTATCCAGTTGATCAACACGATGAGACTCGGAATCTAAAAGATAAAGAGAAGTTCCTTCAAGGGAGATATTTTCAACTTGAATGGATTGCCTTATTAAAGCAAGGTCGTAAAAAAGATCAGGAGAGAAGGTCCCCTCTTGGCCAGTTTGGGCAAGAAGAGTGTTTAAGGCAGTTTTTAAGGAAGAGACATCTTCGGGGTGGACAGCAAGAGCTTCAAGGTCAGCAAAGATGGTTTGGGCTTCGCGGGCGATAACTAAAGCATCTTCGAGATTTAAGTCTTTTAGGGTTTGGGCGGTAGAGAGACGGTCTTTTACTTGTTGGGAAAGATCTTGGTACTTGGTTTCAGTAATGGTGGCTTGGCGCTTTTGGTTACCAAAGTAGATGGAGGTGGAAAGAAGAATCAGAAAACCGATAGCAATGATGGCGGAGACTTTGCGGCGGCGGTCTAGTTCAGGAATAGGATAGTTGTGGACTTTGATAGACTGGTTTTTTCTTTTTAAGAAAGAAAGAGAAGGCCTTGGAAAAAATGAAAAAAGTAA
>JAUWLS010000010.1 GCA_030613565.1 Candidatus Shapirobacteria bacterium
GCTCTTTTCATCAACTACAGAGTCTTGGGGTTGGAGTTTATTAGCAAGGTCAGCATATTTTTTGTAGTTTTGCTCAGGTCGGTCATCTGGGGAGGAGATAATAAGGGGGGTACGAGCTTCATCAACAAGAACTTGATCTACTTCGTCGACAATAGCGTAACTATGACCACGCTGGACTGTTTTTTTAAGATCACGGGCCATGTTGTCTCGAAGATAATCAAAGCCGAATTCATTATTGGTTCCGTAGGTGATATCGGCTTCATAAGCCTCTTTTCTGGTGATGGGTTTAAGATGGGCAAGGCGATCATCTACTTTTTCTTGAGGATCAGTATAGGAGGAGTCGAGAAGGAAGGACTTGTCGTGAATAATACAAGAGACTTTAAGACCAAGAAATTCAAGAGCTACTGGGTACCATCCGGTACCGATTCGGGCCAAGTAGTCATTAACAGTGACAATGTGGACACCTTTTTCCTCTAGAGCATTTAAATAGGCAGAAAAGACAGCAGAGTGGGTTTTTCCTTCTCCGGTGCGCTGTTCAGCAATGAAGCCTTTGTGGAGAGTGATGGCAGCAGATAGTTGGACATCATAGGCTTTTTCACCAACAAGACGAAAGATGACTTCACGAACAGTGGCGAAGGCATCGGGAAGAATGTCATCGAGGGTTTTTCCCTTTTTAAGTTGAGATTTAAAAAAAGCAGTTTTGGCTTTTAGTTGTTTGTCAGAAAGGGAGGAGTATTTTTTTTCAAGCGAATTGATTTTCTCCACGAAAGGAGATATTTTCTTCAATTCTTTGCGGTTGAAATCAAAGAGCCCTTTGAGTTTTTTGAACATAGGAATAGTTTACACAATCTTAGTCTGTCTTCTTTTTGGATCTTTTCTTGCGAAGGACTTTGAGGATAAAAACAGGGAGAAGGACTAGGAGTAAGAGTGCTGGAGAAAGGAAAACAAAAAGCCAGATAAGGATGTTGAGGGCAGTTTTTATAATTTTTAAAAGAATTCGGACGGCAGATTTAGCAACTGAAAGGGGTTTCCAGTCATCTTTAGAGATAGGTAGATACCCGGCTTCAGTAGACAGGTCAACAGTAATGGTAGACATGGCAATGTTTTTCTCAAGGTAGTTAATACGCCCTTTAAGGATCTCTATATTTTCTCTGACTTGGCTGAGCTCTCGCTGAACAGAGAGAATGTCAGAAACTGATCCTGACTTTTTGAGAAGTTTTAAGAGCTCTTCTTCAGTGGCTTGCTTGTTTCTTAGGCGGGCAGAAAGGTCAGTATATTCTTCGGAAACATCTTGGCCGGATACATTTTCTTTATTAACAGTTAGAGCATGGCTTCGAAGGAGAGAAAGAGCTTCTTCGAATTTGGCCTGAGGAACTTTAAAAGAAATTGTTCCTTTTAGGTGACCAGAGTCTCCAGTTTCATAGACATTGGAGGAAATGACAAAACCCTGAAGAGAAGAGGTGGTGTTGGTAATTTCTTGAATAGATTCTCGGACGTCCTTTACAAGAATAGAGAAGAAAGCGTTTTTGATTTGCATGGATCCGGTCTGGATTGGAGGAAGCTCTTCTATTTCTATAAGAACAGGCTGTTGGAGAGATCTTTGAAGGTCAGTTTTGGCGGTGTAGTTTGAATCCTCGTCAATCGTACCTATAGTGACAAAGTCTTTTTTGACTTCTAGACGAGGGAAAGATGGCTTGTTTCTTTTTCCAAGATAAAAAGCAAAGGCAAGAAGGAGGAGAAAAAGGAAAAGATTTTTGAGTTTCTTCATTTAGCTATTTTATCAAAAGACAGGAGAGGTTGCAGAACTTTAGGGATTTTTATGGATCCGTCAAGTTGTTGATAGTTTTCGATTATGGCAATCAGAGTTCGATCGGTAATGGCAGTAGCATTGAGAGCATGAACAAAAAGAGTTTTTCCTTCAGATCTGGTTTTTATGTTGAGGCGTCTGGTTTGGTAGTCAGTACAGTTACTGCAGGAATGGGTTTCTCTGAATCGACTTTGTCCTGGAAACCAAGTATTAAGGTCATACATTCTTCTGTTGGGCCAGGGAAGATCTCCAGTGCAACAATTGGTGACCTCGTAGGCAAGACCTAGGTCCTGCATTATCTCTTCTTGGAAAGAGAGAAGCTCAAGACAAGCTTTGTCTGATATTTTTTCGTCAGGGAGAGTAAAGACGTTCATTTCTACTTTATTGAAGTAGTGGACCCTAAACAGTCCACGAGTGTCTTTTCCGTAAGTCCCAGCCTCTCTTCTGAAGCAAGGAGAGTAGTTTACGTACTTTAGAGGAAGAGACTTGGGTTCAAGGATTTCGTCGGCGTGATAAGGAATGACAGAGTGTTCTGAACTACTGATGAAAGTAAGGTCGTCTTTTTCAAAGTGATAGTAGGCATTATCAAGGTCTTTGTTGCTTAAATAGCCCATTTTCCTCTCCATTTCTCCTTTGACCATGGCGGGAGGAATCATGCCAGTGAAATCTTTTTTGGCAAGTTTTTGAAAAACATAATACATAAGAGCCATTTGAAGCTGGGCCCCTTTTCCTTTGAAATAGCCAAAACGAGGACCAGAAACTTTTGAGGCTCTTTTGACATCAATGATGTCGAGGGATTCGCCTAGCTCAAGGTGATCCTTGGGTTTAAAAGAGAATTTAGGTTTTTTACCCCAAGACTTGATGACTTTGTTTTCGGAGTCGTCTTTACCGACAGGAACATCAGAGGCAGAGAGATTGGGGATTTGGGCCAAAATGTCTTCTAGTTGCTCTTGGATGACTTTAAGATCCGGTTCGGCTTTTCTAAGAGCTTCTTTAAGGTCAGTTCCTTTTTTCTTCTGGTCAGCGGTTGGTTTGTCTTTAAATTGCTTTTGGAGTTCGTTTTGAGAACGACGGATTTCTTCGACTGTTTTTATGAGTTGACGGCGCTGATCGTCGATGGTTTTAAGACGGGTTAATACTTTAGTATCAAGATTTCTATTTTCTAAAGACCTTTGGACAAGTGATTGGTTTTCCCAAATGAAGTTTAAATCGAGCATGGTTTATTTTAACAGAGAAAGAAAAAGAGAAGGAGAAGGAGGAACTAGAGATCGAGGTCGTCGGAGATAGACTTCATTGACTCGAAACAGATCTCAATAAATTTATCTAGAGGAATATTTAGTCCATCTTCTTTTTCACAGAGGGCAACTTCATCTCGCCTGGTTCCAGCAGCAAAGCGAGGTTGTTTTTTGAAACGTTTAAGTATGGATTTTAATTTAACGTCAGCTAGTTTTTTGGTAGGGTAGACGAGAGCAACAGCAACAATAAGGCCGGTTAAAGAGTCAGCACATCTTATTGCCCATCCAGCGATAGAGTGAGGCTCTGGAAAAGCCTGAGCGTCGTGATCTTTAATTATTTGATCAACAGTGTCACTGATTTCGAGATTGTATTTTTTTAAAGCTTCTTTGGTCTTTTGAGGATGAAATTCTTTATAGGGTTCGGAGTAGTCGATGTCGTGAACTAGACCTGCAAGAATCCAGTCTTCTTTTGGAATGTCCCCTGCTCTACCCTCTTTGTTTAAGTGATCGTAGATACCGTCCATGCAGGCCATGAGGGCCAAGGAATGTTTGTAAATGTTTGGTTCAAGTTGCTTTTTGATTGCGTCTTTATATTTTTGCATTTTAATTTTTTAATAACCTAGATAATGTTGAAGTCTAAGACTGGAGGTCAGGAGATTTTCAGCTTGAATAAGGAGGGGGTCTGAATTTTTTTTAAGGTAATTTATGTCAAGGTAGTTTTCAATGTTGGGATCTATCTTTTTAAGTCTGGGCCAAGACTCTATAAGATTTTTTAAGGATGGATTTTGCTTATTACCCTCAGTGCCTGTGTAGTGAGCCACAATTCTTCTTAGATCAGTGACGATGTTTAAAAGCTCGAGTTTGTTTTGATTCATTCTAAGAAAAGTTGGGAAAGTACTTTTTAACAATAAGTTCAAATTTATCCCTTCTTTCTTTAGAAAGTATATCAGGAGAAGGATTATCAAGACTGGGCCTAATGTTGGCGATGGCGGAAAAATCCATTCTTTTAGTGTTCAGATCAACTCCCCCACCCCAGATATTTTCTTGTTTTGAGCCCTCTTTTAAGAGGATTTGCTCAGCATCAGCATGCAGGCGACAACCGCCATAGAGAATTTTGTTTTCAATATCAGCAACGAGTTTTATGTATCCAGGTAGCTCCTGTGAAAGAAGGGACAGTTCTTTTTCAGTAGGAGGAGAACTAATTTTTAGGATTGGCATTTTTGGATTTCTTTTTGGTTTTAGATTTAGATCTCATTAGAGGAAAGAGAATGGTTTCTCTAATACTCCAGGTGTCGGTAAAGAACATGGTCAAACGATCAATTCCAATACCAATACCACCAAGGGGGGGCATGCCGTATTCAAGGGCGGTGAGGAACTCTTCGTCTAGGGGTTGGGCATCTTCTTTTCCTTCTTGCATGGCTTGCTGTTCACCTTCAAAGCGTTGTCTTTGATCAACAGGGTCATTAATTTCGGAGAATCCATCACAGAGCTCTATACCGCCAATGTAGCCTTCAAAGCGCTGAACAAAACCCTCTTTTTCAGGATGTTTTTTGGCCAGAGGACTAGACTCAATCGGATAATCCACAACCCAAGTAGGTTTGGTAAGATTTTTGGGTATTAGATGATCAAAAATCTCATAGATTAACAGACCTTTTGAAGTGTTTTTTCCAACTTCAATTTTTTCTTTTTTGGCAAAAACCAAAAGATCTTTTTGACTGGCTTTTTCGACATCAAGATCGAGATATTTTTTTATAGCATCAGTCATGGTGATTTTGGGCCACTTCCCAGAAAGATCAACTTTCTTACCTTGAATAACTAGTTCTTCTTTGCCACGTACTTTTTTAGCGCAATACTTCATTAGTCCCTCGGTGTTTTCCATTACGCGATGATAGTCAGCGTAAGACTCGTAGTACTCGATCATAGTGAACTCCGGGGAATGGCTCTGATCCATGCCTTCGTTTCTGAAGTCCTTACAGATTTCAAAAACACGCTCAAATCCACCAACCACGGCTCTTTTTAGATAGAGCTCGTCGGCAATACGAAGATACATATCAGCTGAGAGGGCATTTAAGCGGGTTTTGAAAGGCTTAGCATTGGTTCCACCATAGAGAGTTTGGAGAGTGGGGGTTTCAATCTCAGTGTACTTTTGGGAGTAAAGGTAGTCTCTAATGTGGCGAACCAGGTCAGAGCGGGTTTGGAATCTTTTTCTAACTTTAGGATCTAGTAAAAGATCAAGATAGCGCTTTCTGTACCTTTCTTCTGTGTCTTTAAGCCCGTGCCACTTACTAGGCAGGGGGCGAAGAGACTTACTAAGGATTGTAAATTCAGAGACATCAATGGTGATTTCTCCAACTTTTGTTTTTATTACTTTTCCTTTAACGCCTAGAAAATCAGCACTATCAACAAGGCGGAGAAGTTTCATTCCTTCTTTGGTTAAGATCTTTTCTTGAAAGAAAAGCTGGATTTTTCCGGTTTCATCTTGAAGGTCAGCAAAAAGAATACGACCGTGCCCACGAAGGGACATAACGCGTCCAGCAGTTTGGGCTTCTTTTCCCTCTTTGTCTCTGGATTCAGAAATGGTGTCTTTTTTGGGATAAGAGGTGGGATAGGGGTCAATACCAAGGTATTTGAGCTTTTTCACTTTCTCTAGACGAAGTTTTCTTATTTCAGATAGTCTGTTTTGAGCCATGACTAGATTTTAACACAGGAAGTTAGCTGATTTTAAGGATTTTGTAGGTAATTTTACCTACAGGAGCGTCAACATCAATTTCTTCACCCTTTTTTTTGCCTAAAAGTGCTTGTCCAAGAGGTGAAAGGTCGGAAATGTAGTTTTTGGCAGGATCAGCCTCAATATCACCAACAATAGTGAGGGTTTGTTGGGCTGATTTTACTTGAATGGTGACTTCACTTCCCAGGTTGACCTGAGTAGAATTGGTTTTAGTTATGATTTGGGCAGTATCAAGAGCTTCTTTAATTTTTCTTATTTTTTCTAAAACAACATCTCTTTCGTCTTTTAATTGAGTAACCAGAGCATCATCTCCTGCTTCTTCAGGTTGACTAACTTCCTCGATCTTTCTAGTTAGACGATCTTCTTTTTGAGTTAAGAGTTTTAGTTCTTCTTCTAGCTTTTTGAAGCCAGAAGCGGTTAGATAAGTTTTTTTCATAGCATTTAAAAACCCCCACGTTCTTGGGTGGGGGCGAATAGACGAGAACGACCCCCTATTATTTAATAGGATTTAAAAGAATAAAGAGTTTTTTGAACTGACGAGACAGAAATACGGTTTTTAGGTCCACAACTTCAGAGATTATATGAGAGGAGATAAGTTGTCAAGAAAAGCATAAAGGCTTAGAATCAGTTGTGAGCAAAAGAAAAAAGACACTTTTGGATGGTTTTTGGGATTTTTTCAGGGTCAGACCTAAAAAAAGAACAGTAAAAGCAAGGGGTAAAGGAACACTTTTTTACAATCCAGGAAAGATTGGAAAGAGTGTTTTTTACGTATCTAATGTGCTTTTTTTGATTTTTGTGGTGGGAGCAGTGTGGTTATATGGTCCCCTTTTGAGGGTGGTTTTGAGATATAAGTTTGGGCCAGGAATAGCGGAGCCAGTAATAATTCCACCCCAGCTTGATGATATAGACGTGGTGAAGTTATTAGATATGCCAAGTGGAGAATTTTCAATAAATATTCCCAAAATTGAAGCAAAATCAAAGGTAATTGCGAATGTGAACTCAGCAAACAAAACAGAGTATATGACCGCTTTAAGAGATGGTGTGGCCCATGCGGCGGGGTCTAAATATCCTGGGCAAGGAGAAACAATTTATTTGTTTGCCCACTCAACAGCTTCAGGCCTGAACCAAGTTAGGTTTAACGCAGTGTTTTATTTACTGGATGAATTAATAGAAGGAGACCTTGTACAAGTAGTAAAGGATGAAAAGCTGTATGAGTATGTGGTGACAGATAAAAAGGTGGTGGGTCCAAAAGAGGTGGAATATTTAAATTACAAAGAAGATGGAGAGGTTTTGGTTCTGCAGACTTGTTGGCCAATTGGTACGACTTTGAAGAGATTGTTGATTTTTGCCCGCCCCAGGTAGAAATTTCAGTAAACCTGATTATGAGAGCCAACGTCCAACAAAACAACCTTGTTGGGAGAGTTTTTTTTGTAAATGACTCTTATATCCCCAGTCACAGAAAAGGACCAATAACCCTTTTTTTCTCCAATTAGGGAGTGGTTTTTGAGCAATGGATGTTGGGGATTTTGACGAAACATGTCAATTCTCTTTTGGAATTGCTTTTTGAGCTTGGAGTTATTAGCAATTCTTTTTTTGAAGCTTTTCTTGAAGGCAGGATGGAGCTCTATAAGCATTAGTTATTCTAGCTGTTTCATTAAATCCTTAGTGTTTTTGGTTTTTATAGTTTCTACTTTTCCGGATTCGATGTCATTAAGCATTTGGTCATACCTTTTGGCATTCTCTTTGGATAATTTAACGACAGGGACAGAAGAGATGAAACTTATACCGATTTCTCTAGTAATTAGCTTGTTTATAAAAAGACGAATAGTTTCTTGAAGAGAAGAAAAACCCATTTCGTTGGCAACTAAGGTGGCCTGTTTCTTAAGGTCTTTGTCGATTGGTACCTGGAGAATTGTTTTTGTATTCATAATAGAATTGTAATGTTTTTATAATGGTTTGTCAAACTTAGTTAAGTAATTAAGTTTGGTATGTAAATAGTTTTTATATATAGATGGTATAAGAAAGGACTGGTTTTAGTGGGTTCATACTGAGTGTTTTTTCTTGTCCTATAATCGTTGACTTTGCATGTTATTGTGATATAATCCCTATTAATTAGCGAGTAGAACACAATGAAAATAAAAAACATTTTCCTATCAACTTTAGTGGCCGTTTCCCTTTTTGGGGTTAAGCCCGCCTGGGCCCAATACTACAATGGAACTGAAGAGGATGTAAGACAAATTATTGTCGATAAAGAAGTTAGAGCCCTTGATATGGGAGAGTGGTATGACAATTTGGATGCTACCGTAGTTACTTTTGGATCTGGAAGTTTAGTTGATTTTCAAATCACTATTAAAAATACCGGAAATACAGAATTAAGAAATGTAGAAGTTAAAGATATTCTTCCTTCATATATGGAATACGTATATGGCCCTGGAGAATACGACGCCTCTACTAGAACTGCTTCCTGGAATATTGAACAGATTAATGCTGGTGAAAACAAAAGCTTTAATTTAAGAGCCAGGGTTTCTGAGGACAACCTTGTAAACGGAGTAAGTCAGCTTTGTAATGAAGCCCGAGGAAAGAGTGAAGATGGATCATATGATGATGACAGTGCTTGTTTTTATGTAAATGGAGAAGATGCTCCTATGGTTCCTGACACCGGAAGTTCTCAACTTTTAGTTGGAAGTGCCATCTTAGCCTCTTTGGGAGGAGCCGCTTGGGTCCTTCGAAAGATTGGTCGAGGAGGTTTTTAAGAAAATAAAAAATGGTTAAAAAGAAGCCTCTGAAAGAAAAAATCAGAGGCTTTTTTGTTATCCTATAACTTGACATTTAGGGCCCAGAATTATATAATATAGGGTATTAAAAATTAAGAATAAGTGATCAAAGGAGAGATACTGGGGTAAGACTCTTAAGAGTAGTGCTCCGTTTCTCCTCTGGTCATTTGACCGGAGTTCTTTTCATTGAGCTTTTCAAAAAAGCTTTGAAAAAGGAGATGAAAAGATATGTACTTTAAAATTCGTAACTTTTAAATCTCTCTTAAGATCTCTCTTTGGCTGAGCACACTGTTTTGTGTCTTTTTTAAAAAGACCTAGAGCAGTGTGCTCATAGAAGTATTTATGAAATAAGCAGCCAAAAGAGAGAGCCACCCCTTGGCCAGGGTCTCTGGAGGCAAATGTTCCCTATAGGAGGACTGAAAAAATGTCGAAGAAAATGTTGGCCTTGTTGTTGGTGTCGTTGTTGGTGTCGTTGTTGGGCGGTTGCGGCCTTGGTAATAAGGATGAAGATGAAGAGGTCCAGGTGGAAACCTGTGATCCCGGGCCGATGCCGGAAATCCAGATCAGTGATGGTCTGGAGTACCGAGTGGTCGAGTGCGAGTGGGCAGTTATGCCAGTCTGTGGGTCTGGGATCTGCGTTGAGCAGGCTCCCGAGTTGACCCGCGTGCCTGACCCTGTCGCCCCCCCTGTGGCCGACCCGACTGCTGTGCCCCCGGCTGACCCGACTGCTGTGCCCCCCGTGGTGCTTCCCCCGACCCAGATGCCTGCGCCAACCGGCGAAGGCAGCCTCAGCTTTGAAGGAAAAGAGGCCGGAGTGGGTACTGGGCCTTGCGACTTTTATGTCGCGACCGGCGTGGGCAACGAAGGTGTTATTAAGACACACGTTCCCGCTGGTTGGGCCCTGGTTCTGGATGCGTGGCAGATTTCCGACTATGGGGATGGTCCCTGGATCGAAAGTTTTCCCTCGGGAGACTATGAAATTCGCATCCTCGACGGAGCCGCGTGCCTGAGCTCGCAACCTGCGGTTGCCTTGGCCCATCGCCAATCCGTCTGTTCGGCTTGCAAGGAGGTGAAGAACTAAAAAACTTCACTAAAAAAACCTTCAAACTGAATAAAGCCGCGGCGGGCGATCTCCTGAAAGAGAACGGCTCGGACAGAAATGTCTGAGTCGTTCTCGATCGGGGCAGATGTCCCACAACAAGAGAGAGAGGAGAAAGTTACGAATAATGGTCTACCGATAGAGTCGGTACTGATGAGTCCAGAAGGACGAAACCTGTTTTAAAGGAGCCCGAGTGATCGGGCTTGTTTTTTAATAATGAATAAAAGAGTAAAAAGACCATTGGTTTCAGTGGTGATGCCGGTTTATAACCCCGGGAAGTTTTTGGGTCCGGCTCTAGAAAGTGTATTGAAACAAACTTATAAGAACTTGGAGTTGGTTTGTGTGGATGATGGAAGTACAGATGGGTCTTTTGAGGTCCTAAGGGAGTATGAGAAAAAGGATAAGAGGGTGCGGGTATATAGGAATAGGAAGAATATGGGGATTGGCTATACGGCCAATAAGTTAAGCAAGCTAGCAAAAGCGGATTTTGTAGCCAGGATGGATGCGGACGATATTGCTTTTGTTGATCGAATTGAAAAACAGGTTAAATTTTTGGTTGATAATCCTGATGTAGTAGTGCTCGGTGGGCAGTGTGAGGTGATTGATGAATCGGGCAAGGTGGTGGGTGAGAAGATCTTTCCAGTTGAAGAGCAGTATGTTTACTGGCAAATGTTTTGTTCGATGGCTTATCAACAGCCAACAATGATGGTGAACAAGAAACTTTTGCCCAAGAATCATGTTTGGCACAAGAACAAGTATCACCCTTGCGATGATTTGGATTTTGCGTTTGGAGCCTTTAAATACGGGAAGATAGTAAATTTGGCTGATTATGTATTGCGGTATCGAGTCTGGGGAAAGTCCTCTAGTTTTAAAAACCCCAAAACCAGTTACTTTAAGACTCTTAGGATCAGGTTGAAGGCAGTTAAGGAGGGTTATAAGCCTACCTGGTTTGGAGTTTTGGTAAACCTGGCCCAGTTGATGTCTGTTGTGGCTTTACCAAGTGCTTTGGTGATTCCGGTGTATAAGCTTTATAAAAAGATTAGTGGAGTAGATTTGAGTGGAAAAAGCGAGAGAAAACTAGTCTCGGGGAAGATGGCTGTAGCCAGGGCTTAATGCTAAGATAAAAGGGTGAAGAAAAAATTACTGAATTCATGGCCATTTTTTCTACTATTCGGGGTAGTTTTTTCGATTGGTGTACTCAATTATCAACCAGGTACTTATCTTTTGGGATGGGATAATCTAGCACCAGAGTTGAACATCTGGATGAATATAAAAAGATCTCTGTTTTCATCTTGGCAGGAATATCAAGGACTGGGACTGGTAGCTGGGATGGGTCACGCAGCAGATCTGGTCAGACAAATTTTCATTCTTCCTCTGATTTTAATACTTCCCAATTCTTTAGTGCGCTATATTTTCCACCTTGGAATGATGGTCCTGGGATCCTGGGGTTTGTTTGTTTTTTTAAGAAAAGAGTTTAAGTTTAAGTCCCCACTTTCTCTGGTTGGGGCTCTTTTTTACCTTCTCAATTTTGGAAGTGTGCAGAATTTTTATGTGGCTTTTGAACCATTTTCGACTTTTTGGGGACTTTTCCCTTGGCTGGTGTGTTTTCTTCTTGATTACCTTAAAAAACCTTCAAGAAAAAAGCTTTTAATGCTTTTTGTGATCAATCTTCTGGCTAGTCCTTCTTTTTACGTACAAACTAATTTTGTGGTTTATTTTCTTTCCGTCCTGGCATTAATAACCCCTCAACTAATTTCAGAACTGGTTGGAAAAAGACTTAAAGTTTTGAAGTATGTAAAAATATTCATAATCATCCTGGTCAGCAATGCTTTTTGGCTTTTACCCTTTTTCTACTTTCTTTTTTCAGGAAACTCTCAAAACACAACCCAGGCCTTTAGTAACACAATGGCTTCAGAAGAAACTTTTATGAGAAATCAATACAGAGGAACTTTGGGTGACTTTTTACTTTTGCGTGGTTTTTATTTTGACTTTAAAAACGCCTCATCTTTTTTAATGGCTCCTTGGGTAGTATATTTTCAGAACCACTATGTATTGCTCGCTGGTTATATTCTTGGTTTTTTGGCTTTGGTAGGTATTGTTTTTTCGAAGGTAAGGTGGCTCTTGTTCTTACTCTTGATTGGGGCGGTTGTCTTACTTTCAGCCACTCCACCTTTTTCTTGGATAAACGAGATTCTTAGATCTTCTTCTTTTATTAATCAGGTTTTTCGTTCACCCTTTACTAAGTTCATTACCCCTATTTCCTTTGCTTTTTCGGTGGGAATTGTTTTTGGCATTAAAACAATAAGTAGGCTGGTCAACAGATTGGGATACAAAGAGAAGTTTGTGTCTTTCGCCTTCCCCATATTTGTTGTAGTTTTGCTTTTATTTTTTTCGGCGCCGACTTTTGATGGTAATTATTTTTACTCAAAAATCAAAGCAAAGTTACCTGATGAGTACCCTGAGTTGATTGCATTTTTTAAAGATCAACCCAAAACAGGGCGAATAATGAACTTGCCTCAAGGTAATTTTTGGGGATGGACTTTTTATAATTGGGACTACACGGGGTCTGGTTTTGTGTGGTACGGAATAGAACAACCGATTTTAGATCGAGCCTTTGACGTATGGAGTCTGAAAAATGAGGAGTATTATTGGCAACTTAATGAAGCCTTACAAAAAAGAGATTCAGAACTCTTTGACCAGGTCCTTGAACAGTATGATATTGAATACATTGTTTTCGACAATTCAGTTTTCTATCCTGGAGAAAGGAATTATGCCTTACAAAGCCTGAAGACAGAAAGAGTGTTGGAGACTTTCCCCAGAATTGCTGAGTTTGGAGAGATAAGAGTTTATAAAACTGGATTTAAAACTCAACCTTATCTAACAAAAGAAAAGGATAATTTTTTGACTAATATTGAATATCGGAAAAGAGATGAATGGGTGGGTCCGAATTTGATTTCCATAGAACCTGTGAACTGCGGAGAAAATGGAGGAAAAACAATAACAGAAAAAACAGAAAGCGGTTTGCGATTAAGCTCCCAAGGCAATCCTCACTGCTTAATGTGGCACTATGCCGACATTGATTTAACTAAACCTTATGTTTTGGAAGTAGTTTATAAAAATGTAAGCGGACATCCTCTGACAGTTTCCGCTTTTAATAAAAATAATAAATATTTTTTTGAAAAACTAACAGATTCAGAAAGATTCGTTACCACAGAACTTCCTGTACCAGTCTACTTGAGCACTCCAGATAACACTGGGTTAACTATTCAATTCAGAAACCCCTCCTTTAATCAGTTTTTAACAACAAACGAGATTCAGAGTATTAAATTATTTTTGACTGACGGCAACGAACAGAGGGCACATCAAGACCAAGATAAAAGATATTTAACTACGAAATCAAACATATTCTGGTACAAAATCGAGACAAAGGATGTGGAGAATAATGATTTTCTAGTGCTTCCCCAGTCTTTTGATCGGGGATGGGTAGCTTTTTATTTTGAAGGGCTTAGGCCATTTTTTCTTAAAGATCACATTATTATCAATAACTGGGCGAATGGGTGGGAAGTAGATGAGAGTTTGGTAGGAAAAACAGTGTATATTGTTTTTTGGCCGCAGATACTGGAGTTTTTAGGATTTGTAATGTTGGGACTGACGATTTTTTGGCTGTGGAGAAAGAGAGACTAACTTAAGGGAGTGAGCCCAGTGTGTTGCTCAAGTCTTTTGATCCTTTCTTCATGATTGATGGTTAAGTGATCAAAAAAGTTAATAATGGTGTTGAGTTTTTTATTTATTTTACCAAAACCGTCTTTAAGCTCTTTCTTGGTGGCAAATCTTTTGAGTTCTTGTTTGAGCTCTTTCTTGGTGGCAAATCTCTTAAGCTCTTCTTTTAGTTCTTGTTTGGTGACTGGTTGTGAATTGACTTTGATGGACATGATTTAATTTAACAAGAATTGATTCTTGGAGTCAATAAGTAAGTGTTTGGGTTTTATTTGGGTATGGGGTAAAATTTGGGAGTGAAATTTAAATTAAAATCAAACTATAAACCGGCGGGTGATCAGGGGCAGGCGATCGAATCCCTAGTATCCGGTTTGAAAAAAGGAGAAAAAAATCAGGTACTTTTGGGAGTAACCGGATCGGGAAAGACTTTTACAGTAGCCAATATTATTGAGAAAACGCAGTTACCTACTCTGATTATCTCGCATAATAAAACTCTGGGGGCCCAGCTTTATCAGGAGTTTAAGCAATATTTTCCTGAAAATGGGGTGGGGTATTTTGTTTCCTACTATGACTACTATCAACCGGAGGCTTATATGCCATCATCGGACACCTACATTGCCAAAGAGGTGGACATAAATGATTTGATTGACAAATTAAGACTGGAAGCTAGTTCAAATATGTTTTCTCGAAAAGACAATATTATAGTGGCTTCGGTAAGTTGTATTTACAATATTGGGGATCCAACAGAGTATGGATCATACGTAATAGAGTTCAAGTCAGGTCAGATTTGGGAGAGAAAAGTGCTTTTAGAAAGACTGGTAGATCTTTACTACGCCAGATCGGAAGTGGATTTTAAGAGAGGTACTTTTAGGGTCCGGGGTGAGATGGTAGAGATTTGGCCAGCTTACAAAGACACTATAGTGGTTTTGGAATTTAGAGATTTAGGAGAGGGAAAAGAAGAGCTTTTGAGAGTATCGGAGAGGGATATGTACAAAGGAAAGGAGAATCCCCTATCAGGGTTTTTATTGTATCCAGCAAAACAGTATGTTTCCGGAGGAAGAAATCACAAAGAAGTGTTTGCCAAGATTAAAAAAGATCTTTCCGAAAGAGTGAAGTTATATGAATCACAGGGAAGACTTTTGGAGGCAAACAGAATCGAACAAAGAGTGGGTTATGACTTGGAAATGCTTTCGGAGATGGGATACGTAAACGGAATTGAAAACTACTCGATTTATTTTGATAACAGAAAAGTAGGAGACCCACCTTACACCTTAGTAGACTATTTTAATCATGTTTATGGGGACCAGTGGCTGTGTGTCATAGATGAATCACATGTAACAATCCCCCAGATTGGTGGAATGCACAAAGGAGATAGAGCAAGAAAGGAAACTTTAATAGACTTTGGTTTTAGACTCCCTGCTTCTTTTGATAATCGGCCACTGCGCTTTGATGAGTTTGAAGAGAGGGCAAAAAATAGATTGTATTTATCAGCAACCCCAGCAGATTGGGAAATAGAAAAATCAAAAGGAAGGATTATAGAACAGCTAATCAGACCAACAGGATTAATTGATCCACCGATATCAGTGAGACCAAGCCATGGCCAGATTCCAGACCTGTTATCTGAGATTAAAAAGAGAAAGAAAAAGAAAGAGAGGGTTTTAGTAAACACCTTAACTAAAAGAATGGCAGAAGACTTATCTTCTTTTTTGGCGGATGAGAAAAACACGGGAGAAAAAATAAAGGTGACCTACTTACATGCCGATGTGGACACACTAGAGAGGACTGAGATATTAGAAGGACTAAGAAGAGGAGATTACGACGTATTGGTAGGAATCAATCTTTTAAGAGAAGGCTTAGACCTACCGGAGGTTTCTTTGGTAGCAATATTGGATGCGGGGATGGCAGGGTTTTTAAGATCAAGAAGTTCATTGATACAAATTATGGGAAGGGCAGCAAGACACGTAGATGGGGAAGTGATTTTGTACACAGACGGGAGATCAAAAGGATTACAGGAAGCAATAGGCGAAGTGGAAAGAAGGAGAGAGATTCAGACGGCTTACAACAGGAAACACGGGATAACACCAGAGAGTATTAAGAAAGCATTGAGACCAAAGTTGATTGAAAAAGAAGAAGTAATTAAAGAAGAAAAGGTGGATGCAAAAGAGTTAACTCCTGAGGGGAGGAAAAAATATGTGTCAAAACTAAGAAAGAAGATGAGGGAGGCGGCAAATGATTTGGAGTTTGAAAAGGCAGCAAAGATAAGAGATGAGATACAGAAAGTGTTGAAGATAAGGTGATAAGAAGTGGTATAATATAGGATAATAGTTTAGTTTTTTAAGAGATATGGAGAAAAAATTTGAACCAGAACCGAGAGTAATAATAGGTTCAATAGAAGAAATTTGTCCTGACTACCTAAAGAGGAAAGGTGAAAAACCTATGAGGAGCAGGGTTGGAGATGAGGTTATATGTTTAAATTTAAAAAGATGGTGTGGAACAGAAGGGTTGGCCTGTGACTTTCTTCTCAATGACGTTGTTGAAGTAACTCCTGATACAGATTTGGGGATTATTGATAATATGCGACCTGGGGCAAGACCTGCTTTTAGAGTAGAATGTCCAGGAGTGCCCAGTAAGTGTGGTCCTCTTTCAGAAATAATAAAAAGGCAGGTTTTTTTAGAATAAGATAGAGACTAATAGATTTGATCGTGAGTGCCAATATCTACAAGAAGAATACCTTCTTTTATATATATGAAACGAATTCTGATGTCTTGAGTAATGCTAATACTCCAATTACTTCCCAGGTTTCCTTTCAATTTGTGTAGCCTAAGAGAAGAATGTCTGGGGTCTTTTTAAGAATTTTTTTGTAGGTTTTGTCGTAAAGGGAAGATCGGTAGACTTTCATAAAAGGTCATCAAGGTCATCTACTGATTTTAATTCTTTTACCTCTCCCCTTAGGTATTCTTGATGGGCTTTTTCAGTTTGCTCTTGGGCTTTTTTGCTTAACTGAAAAGTGGGGCAGTTGGCAGATTCTATGTTTTCCAGGACAGTTTTTCCTAAAAGTAGCTTGACGTACTTAGTTACGGAGTAACCAAGCTGAGCGGCTTTGGTGGCTAAAATATCATTTTCTTGATCAGTTAAGGTTATTTGTAGTTTGTTCATGGTTAAATGATAGTGTTTAGTCATTGTTTTGTCAATACTTATGAATAGTGAGATTACACCCAAAAGATTGTTATAATTTGATCGTGTCAGAACAGAATGGAAAAATCCCTTTAGAGATAGGTTGGTTTTGTGGAATAAGGAACAAGATGAGCTTGCCAAGACACCAGTCTGAAGTTTGCACATTGTTAAATCCGAAGACAGGAGAAGGCATATTAATGGCCTGCCAGGCAGGGGCCAATATGATTGTTCGGGTTAATGGAATTAAAAATGGTGGTAGTTGGCCAATTAAAACAACTTGTTCTGGCATGAGAGGAAGGTGTGGCCCGATAAATTTTAACTTGAGAATAAAAGAGGGTTTCGCACGAAAAAAATAAAATACCCAAAGAAATCCCGAAGATAATCTGGTAGAATCTTTTTTATGGCCAAAAATGAAGATTTTATCTTGGTTAAAGGAGCAAAAGAGCATAATCTCGCTAATGTAAGCTTCTCAATTCCTAAGAATAAGTTGAATATATTCACGGGTGTTTCGGGGTCTGGTAAGTCTTCAATGGCATTTGATACCTTGTTTGCAGAAGGACAGAGAAGATATGTGGAGAGTTTGAGTTCCTATGCCAGACAGTTTCTGGGGGTAATGAAAAGACCAGAGGTGGATTTAATTGAGGGACTATCCCCTTCTATTGCAATCAATCAAAAGGCAATCTCTCATAACCCCAGATCAACTGTGGGAACAGTAACTGAAATTTATGATTACTTAAGATTACTGTTTGCCAGAATTGGACATCCAAATTGTCCGGAGTGTGGAAAGGAAGTATCAGGACAAAGTAGTAAACAGATTGTGGATCAAATAATTTCTTGGAGCGAAGAGGTTTTGGGAGGTGAAAAGCAGGCCAGGTTTATGATTTTGGCACCGCTTGTTAGAGGAAGAAAAGGGGAGTTTATAAAGATGATGGAAGGACTGAGAGGTGAAGGCTATAAGTGGGTGCGAATAGATGGAAAGATGATTGATCTTTATTCTGACTTTGGAGTAGCAAAAACTAATAAGCATGATATAGAGGCAATAGCAGACCGAGTGGTAATAGATAAGACAGTTTTAAAGGATGAGAAAGCTTTGAGGGAGAGACTGATGGGATCAGTGGAACAGGCTTTGAAGATGGCAGATGGATTGGTGATAGTTTCTTTAGTAAAAGATGGTGGTTTTTCTTTTCCAGATAATCCTTCTGAAATGGAAGATAAGTTGTTTTCAGAAAATTATGCTTGTCCGGAATGTAATATATCATTACCAGAACTGGAGCCAAGGTTGTTTTCATTTAATACCCCGCATGGTGCATGTCCAGAGTGTAACGGTCTGGGAATTAAATTAAGAATAGACAGAGACAAGGTGCCAGAGTGGAAGGCAAAAAGATTGGAGGAGAGGTTTTATAACACAACATCTGAGGCAGTAAGAGAGTCAGTTTTGAGATTCATGATTAAAGAAGAGTGTGAGATCTGTTTGGGAAGTAGACTTAACAATGAAGCTCTGTCAGTAAAAGTTCTTAGTAAGGACATAGCAACAGTCTGTGAGTGGTCGATAGATGAACTATATGAATGGATAAGAAAATTAAGAAAAGAGTTGGAGAATGAGAAAGAAAAAGAGATTGCGGACCCAATATTGGGAGAGATAAAAAGTAGACTGAAGTTTTTGTTGGCGGTTGGTTTGGATTATTTAAGTTTAGACAGACAGGCTTCCACCCTGTCCTCAGGCGAGGGTCAAAGGATTCGTTTGGCAAGCCAGATTGGGACAGGACTAACAGGAGTGCTTTACATTTTAGATGAGCCAACAATAGGACTACATCCACGAGACAACCAAAGACTGATAAAGACTCTTAAAAGACTGGTGGGGTTGGGGAATACCTTGGTGGTGGTAGAGCACGACAGAGAGATGATTGAGAGTGGAGATTGGATAACTGATTTTGGTCCAATGGCAGGAAAAGATGGAGGGGAAGTTGTAGCCCAAGGAACACTCTCAAGCTTTAAAAAGAAACAAGGATCTTTGACAGCAAAGTATATGAGAAATAGGAGGCACAGAGAACTAAAACAAAAGATGATTTTCAGTAAAGGAAACGGAAAAGAAATCGTAGTTAAAGGTTGCAAACAGTGGAACTTAAAAAATGTGACGGCAAAAATTCCTTTAAACAGACTAGTATCTGTGACCGGAGTGTCCGGATCAGGTAAATCAACTTTGATACACGACACTTTGTATCATGGCCTTAAGAGAGGAAGAAATACGGGATATAAGGAAATGGTGGGGGAACATAAGGAAATTAAGGGAGCAGAGAAAATAGAGAAGGTTATTTTAGTTGACCAATCACCTATTGGAAGAACCCCCAGAAGTAACCCAGCAACTTACACAAAAGTTTTTGATGATATAAGAAAGTTGTTTGCCAGAACTAGGGATGCTCAAATTAAAGGTTATGTAGTAGGGAAGTTCTCTTTTAATGTTAAAGGGGGAAGATGTGATGAGTGTGAGGGGCAGGGATTTCTTAAGATAGGGATGCAATTTTTGCCTGACGTGTATGTCAAATGTAATAGTTGTGAGGGAAGAAGATATAAGGACGAAATATTAGATGTAGAGTACAAAGGAAAGAATATTGCCCAAGTACTTTCAATGACAATTAAAGAAGCAATTGAGTTTTTTAAGAATGTGGAAAGTATTAAAAGAAAGCTTTTAACTTTACAAAAGGTGGGGCTAGATTACCTTGAATTAGGACAGTCCTCCCC
This sequence comes from Candidatus Shapirobacteria bacterium, assembly GCA_030613565.1. Classification (GTDB taxonomy): domain Bacteria; phylum Patescibacteriota; class Microgenomatia; order UBA12405; family JAUWLS01; genus JAUWLS01. Next base: position 19,274 of record JAUWLS010000010.1, read on the forward strand.
TACCCTATCAGGAGGGGAATCTCAGAGATTAAAGATCTCAAGAGAATTGGTCAAAAGAGGTGAAGGAAAAACACTTTATATATTAGATGAGCCAACAACTGGCCTTCACTTTTACGATGTTGAGAGACTGGTCTTGGTCTTAAAAGAGTTGGTGGGCAAAGGAAACACGGTTTTAGTAATTGAACACAACCTTGAGCTGATCGCTAACTCAGACTGGGTAATTGATATGGGTCCGGGAGGAGGAGACAAGGGAGGAAAAATACTAATAAGTGGTAGTCCAGAAGAAGTGGCGGAAAGTAAAAAAGGATATACGAGTCAGTACCTTAAAGAATTTTTTCAAGACCAGGAAAAACCTCGAGCTTAAAGTTTTTGGGGTCAACAGAGAATTCTTTTAAGAAAGTTAAGATGTCTTTGACCATGGAAGGGCGACCGACAAGATAGAAAGTTTTACTGTCAAAAGAGGAAAGGTGTTTTTTAAGCATGGAAAGATTAATTCTTCCTCTCTCACCTTTCCAAGTAGGATCTTCGGTTTGGGTAAGGGTGGGGATGAAATGAAAGTTGGGGTTTTTTATATCCATGAATTCATTAGAGAAGGCTGATTTTTCTTTGTTGGGACAAGAGCAGAAGAGATAAATATTTTTTTTGGTGTTTTTAGAAAGCTGGTCTAAAACGATGGATCTTAAAGGAGTGATACCGATACCACCAGCAATTAAAACCAGATCGTTGGGATTACCCTCATCAACGGTAAGGTGCCCAAGGGGACCAAGGGCAGAAATAGAGTCGTCAGGGTTAAGATTATTCAAGGCTTGTTTGAATTCAGAGTCAGTAAGCCACATGGCAAAGACCAAATCTTCTTCGTAAGGAGCAGAAGCTAAAGACATGGAGCGAGTAGAAACAGAAGGTCCCTTGTCTTTCAGGGAAGGAATCTCAAGGTTCATAAATTGACCGGCTTTGTAGGAAAAGTCTTGGGGTTTTTTAAAGGTAAAGAGGTATAATTTGGGAGCAATTTCCTGCTTGGACTTAAGAACCAGTTTAAAGTGTTCAGGCATGGGTTATGATAACAGGAAAATGAAAGAAAAAATAAAAAAGATAATAGAAAAATTACCAAGGTCTCCAGGAGTTTATATTTTTAAGGACTCCAAAGGAGAGGTCATTTATGTGGGAAAGGCAATAAGATTAAGAGATAGAGTAAGGCAATATTTCTATAGAGACAATGCTTTGGGGCCTAAAACAAAGGAGTTAGTTTCAAAAATTAAAAAGATTGAAACCAGAGAAATGGACTCGGAAATTGAGGCCTTAGTACTAGAAGCAAGACTGATTAAAAAATACAGACCGAAATATAACAGCCAACTTAAGGATGATAAGAGTTATGTTTTGATTGGGATTAGCAAGGAAGACTTGCCTTTGATTTTTAAGACCAGACAGAACAGAGAGAAAATAAGAGCAGATTATTACGGACCATTTCCAGATGGTGGGTCAGTGCAGTACTTACTAAAAACCATAAGAAGGATATTCCCCTACCGAAGCTGTAAAAGATTGCCTAAAAAGGTTTGTCTTTATTACCACATTGGTCTTTGTCCAGGAATCTGTGATGAAAAAGTGTCGAAGATGAGTGGAGAAGAATACAGACAAAGGGTGGGGTATATAAAAAAGCTTTTGGGAGGCAGGACAGACAGTTTAATGAAGGATCTAAGAAGAGAGATGAAAAAAGCAGCCAAAAAAGAAGAGTTTGAGAAAGCAGAAGAAATTAAAAAACAGATGGAGAGTTTGGAGTATGTAACTTCCGGATGGCAGAGAGTGAAGAATTTAACAGACAAGGTGGAGCTTTTGGAAGACAGTGCAGAGAGAATTGAAAAAGAACTACTGTCAGTTTTAAAGAAGGATTTTCCTAACCTTAAAAAGATTGAAAGGATTGAGGGTTTTGATATTTCAAATCTTGGAAGAACTTTTGTGGGAGCAATGAGTGTTTGGGAAAAAGGAAGTCTCTCTAAGGATGAGTACAGGAAGTTTAAAGTCTACAGCAAGGAAAGTCAGGACGACCAGTTCATGATGAGAGAGGTGGTATATAGGAGATTAAAACACCCCGAGTGGAAAAAGGCAGATATCATCCTGGTAGACGGAGGCAGAACACAGGTCTCTGCAGCCCTGGAGGCAGCTAGGGCTCAAGGAAAGGTAGGAGCTTGTATTGTATTGGGATTAATGAAAAAAGAAGAGATAATGGTCTTTAAAACAAAAGATGGATTTAGAGAAGTAAGGTTGCCCAAACAATCAGAAGGTAGACAAGTGTTGCAGCTTTTAAGAAATGAGGCACATAGGTTTGCAAACAGATATAGAAAAGAATTAAGGGAGAAAAATAATCCTTTTTAAGAGAAATGTTAAAATCTGAAATGACTTTTAAACCTAGTGATTTAATCTTAGAAAAGTATGCAAAAATATTTATTAACTTTGCATTAGGCGGAGGTGTGGGGGTTAAAAAAGGAGAGACAGTTTTTCTACAGGTCCCAGAAGTTGCTAAACCAATGCTTTTGGCATTAAGGCGAGAGGTTTTAAGGTCTGGGGCTTACCCAATAGTTCAGTACTTACCAGACGATATGGCCAGGGAGTTTTTTGAACTGGCAAGTGATAAACAGTTAAAGTTCTTTCCTAAAAAATATTTAAGAGGAGTGATAAAACAAGCAGATCACAGTCTTTACATAATTGCAGAGACTGACATGGAGGAACTTAAGGGAATAGATCCGAAAAAGATAATGATGAGAAGTAAATCCTTTAAACCCTACAGAAGGTGGAGAGAACTAAAAGAAGGACGAGGTGAGTTTACTTGGACACTGGGTCTTTATGGAACAGAGGCAATGGCCAAGGAAGCAGGACTATCTTTGAAAGAGTATTGGGAGGTGATAATAAAGGCCTGTTTTTTAATGGAAAAAGATCCGATTAAAAAATGGAAAAGTGTGTTTTCTGAAATAGAAAGGATAAAGGGCAAGCTAAATAGGATGGAGATAAAGAGTGTGCGAGTAGAGGCAAAAGATACAGATCTTGTGATAAAGATAGGAAAGAATAGGCATTGGATGGGAGGTGGAGGAAGAAATATACCAAGTTTTGAAATCTTTATTTCTCCAGATTGGAGGGGAACAGAAGGAAAGATAAGTTTTTCAGAATCTTTATATCTTTATGGAAACATTATAAAAGGAGTGAAAATGGAGTTTAAAGAAGGGGTTTTAAAAAAACTTGAGGCGAGTAAAGGAGGAAAGTTGATAAAAGAAATGGCTAAGGTGGAAAATGCAGATAAGATTGGTGAGTTTTCTTTGACTGATTCCAGGTTTTCAAAGATTGAGAAGTTTATGGCCAATACTCTTTATGATGAGAATATGGGAGGGAAGAATGGAAACACTCACATTGCTTTAGGTTCGGCCTACAAAGATTCATATCCTGGAGATGGAGCAGCCATTTCAAAAGAACAGTGGCACGAAATGGGATATAACGACTCGGTGGTGCACACCGATGTTGTTTCAACCACGAATAGGGTGGTGACAGCAGAATTAGAGGGTGGAAAAAAGAAAGTGATATACAAAGACGGTCAGTTTAGGGTTTAAATAGGTTTAAGGCTCGGTTTTTGGTAAAATACAGGAGTTTTCAGGCCCCATCGTCTAGCGGCTAGGACATCAGGTTCTCATCCTGAAAACCGGGGTTCAATTCCCCGTGGGGTCACAAAATCAGAGATTGCGTTCGGACAGGGGTCAAAAGTGGTCGCGCCCCCGCCCGCGGCCAGCATAAAATAGGCAGTTTTTGGATTTATAAAAAATTTTTTATCCTTTAATTTGAAGTTCGAGCCAATATTTTCTGCGACCTGACGAAGTTGGTCGCGGTCAGATTTTTTATGCGCGATTTTATGCGCCAGAATGGCGCAATTTGTAAATTCATTAAAAGGTTCGAGCCAGTGAGAACCGTTGTTCCTAATTTTTTGAACTTTATCTTCAATTTTCTTCTTATTCTCAAATAGCTGGTTTTGTTTTAGACGATAAGTTTTATCGTCTAATCCGCTGTCAAGAAAGAGGTCAAGCAGTCGGGTGAGTTTGGTCTGAGTGTCTTGCAACTTCTTGGTTAAAGTTTTAAGTTTTGCTTTTATTTCCAGTGACTCTTTTGCTTGTTTTTGGGCAAGCCAGCTGTCGATAGTAGGTTTCCAGTCGGGATGAATGGAATACTTTTTTACGGTCTGATTAAATTGCTTGGTTAGATAATCTTCCGAAACATAAGGCTGGTCGCAGGGTGTGATCTTTTTTGTACAACGATAGTAAACATATTGTGCGACTCTATCCGTACCTTTGTAGTATTTTTGGTGACTTTCGGAGGTAATACTAGCCCCACATTGACCACATTTAATCAGACCAGTAAAAGCAAAACGATGAGCGTAATCGTGTGACCGACTTCTGGTTTTCAAGACTGCTTGAGCTTGGTTAAAAAGTCTTTTGCTGATAAAACAATGGTGATTGCCGTCGTACAGACTGCCTTTGTATTCTAGAGTGCCAATGTAAAATTTCTTTTTAAACATTGAGGTAATTTGGTTGATTGACAGCGGTTTGCCATTTCCTCTGGTTATCCCCTCCCCTGCCATGAATTTGGAAATGGCAGTGAAAGAGTGGTGGCCGGTGGAAAAAAGTTGAAAAGCAGTTTTAACAATCTTTGAAGTTTTGGGTTCAACTTCAATAGATTTGTTTTGTCGATTGTTTAAGTAACCATAAGGAGCTTTGCCGGGCCAGTCCCCTCGTCTGATTTTCTGCCTCATGCCACGGGCAACATTAACACTTAAATTGTCTACATAATATTTGGACTGGCCGAAGGCAATGTTTAACATGAATTTGCCTTGAGGAGTGCTATCAAACCAAAAAGTGGGGAATTTGAGGTCTTTTAAATTGCCGGTATCAAGTAAGTAAATAATTCGGCCACCGTCAACCGAGTTTCTGGCCAGACGATCGGGGTGCCAGCTGATAATGCCCTCAAGTTCACCTTTCTCGACTCTGTCTAAGACTTGGTTAAATTTGGGTCGGCCGGGGGCTTTGGCAGTCTTGGATTCTATGACCCAATCAACGATATTTAACTTTTCCCGAGAGGCAAATTGTTTTATCTCTTCAACTTGGGCTTCAATTGACAAAACCTGCTTTTCCTTATCGTCCGTTGATTTTCTACAATAAACCAGATATTTGAGCATTATCAATAGTGTTTTGAATTTTTGCGTTTCTAATCTATTATTTCATTTTAAAGGTTTTTATACAATGCAAAAACTGCCTATTTTATGCTGGCCGCGGGCGGGGGCGCGACCACTTTTGACCCCTGTCCGAACGCAATCTCTGATTTTGTGAGCATTTTGGAAAAAATCCGAACTCATTTTGATAATTGTTAGGATCTTCGGCTCTCCCGATATTAATCGGGATCTTCGACACACAGGGGCGGCGACCGCACCGCCGTCCCCTGCGCTCCGCCTTATCTGACCTTCTTGAAAATATTGGCTCGAATTAGAAACGCAAAAATTTTGAATTGTCTTATAATATTAATCGCGTTTTTTCTTTAACCATTTTTGTTTTGAGTTGTAATATTTCGGATTTCGTTTAATAAGTAGGTCAAATAAATCTATTATTCTTTTTTTGTGTTTTTTAAGTTCTATCAACTTCTCAATGGCAGTGTCTAGATCATTGGCTATACTTGCATTGTTTGGGTATTTTGCCAACTTTTCAAACCAAGTTAAAAACTCTTTTACTCCTTTATTGTTTAAAATGGCAACTAGAATTTTACCGTTATAGAGAAATGGCCACCAGTACATTTCGTGAAGTTTTTCTTCTGACCAATTGTTCTTAAAATATTTAAATTCTGTTTCTATACATTCAATCCAAAGTTTAAAACACAGATCAAAATAATTTTCTATATATTCTTCAATAAATCGATAGATATTACTAAAAATTTTTTGATCATAATTATCTGTTAAAACTGACAAATAATTAGCTGATAAGATAACTGCTTCTAAAATACTTAATGACCTTTTTTCTTCTGGAGTATTTTTTATTTCATCCGGTAGTTTTTTAAATTGCCAAGCTAAACTTGTTTTGATAGTAGATGGACCATTTTCAAGTTGGTTTTTTAATAATTTCTTAAATGGTTTATCGTCAAATTTTTTAGGCTTCTTCCAACTCTTGGGCCAGTTTTTAAAAGCATTTTTTCTGAATAGGGAATAAAAAATTATTAATGGCACGACCTGTTCTTTACTTTTATCGGAGGGGTTCTTTAAAAAAACTTTTAATACTTTACAGGCTTGAGTGGTTCCCATTGTTCGGTGATATGAAAAAACCATTGTTAAATATTCCACTAATCCTTTGATTTTTTGATTGTCCAACTGGAAAAGCATGTTTAAAGCGATATTTTCGATTTCCGATGCTAAATTTTCTGGAATAAATCTTTCTTCTTTTTCAGGAGGGTGAGTGTGCCTAATTTTAATTAATTCAACAAGAGGAACACATGCTTCTAGTCTAATATAAAAATTGTTATCTTTGCTTAGTTTTTTCACCCATCCAACAACCTCTTTTATGTGTTTTCGACCATGCAAATTAGCAAATTTTTGTAATACCCAAGCACAGCGACCTCGGACAGTGCCAATAGCGTAACTGTCGTTACCTTCAACTAAAGCCTGTTGTCTCTCACAACTACCATCAGTAGGTGGGTTTGAATCATGGATGAAAATTCTAACTATGTTTAAGGCTTCTTCAAAGTTTTTATTATTTGCCAACTTTTCACCAAACTCCACGATGCTTTCTCGCGCAGAAGAATGAGAGAATTTTTTTTCAATAGGTTTAATATCTTTATTTGTTAAGTTTTTTAAATTGTTGATTTTTTTACCGAGCAGGTCAGATAGTTTGGGCCAAAGAAATTTTTTGTATATTTTGAGAAGTGTTTTTTTGTTACTTTGATCAATGTTATAAATTCCGCTGCAGATACAAATTTGTTGATTAGGGGATAATTTTTTATAAGAATAAATTGATTCTAAAATGTCTAATCCTTGGTCAAAATCGGTATTGATTACTTTTGTTATTGCTTTGGCTACATCGTACGTGTCGAAAGTGTCGGTTTTTTTTATAAAATCTTTAGTCGAGAGATAATTTTTCAAAAAATTAACACCACTGTCAAAGTTATTCTCCAAGAGTTTAAGAATGCCGTCGGTTGGACCGTAAGATCCAATCATGTGGTGAGTGTTATATTTGGGATTTTTTATCCAGCTTGTAACTACATCTCCGGCTTTTTCTACAAATTTGGATGAAGGTTTTGAAGCGATATTAAATACTATTTGTTCGACAAATACATTGATTGGTAAATTGTTAAATTCGTCTAAACTAACTTTGACCAATTGCCACTTTTGTTTATCTGTATATTGGTCGTTATTTATGGCTTGAAAAATTAGATCATTTTTCCAAGGAATGCCTTTGCGCATTTTAATAAAGGTTTTCAGAATTTTGAAAATTTCCTTGCTGGATTTGCCATTTTTGTATTCACTAAGAAGGATGGGGAGTACAGCGCGATTTAAGAAATCGGGCTTATTCTTAGTTACACTTGTGGTGGAAAGGCATTTTTTTAGGATAAAACTTAACCCTTTCTTCCTGTCTTTGTCGTATATCTTTTTTAAAGATGGTGTTAATACTTGGGTCACGAAGTGACGGTCAGCAACTAAAAAAGAGCTTCCTGCTTGTGAAATCCCACCACCCATATGTTCCCAGCCATTAAATTCAAGTTTTTTACCGAATGTTTTATAAAATTTATCAAATTGTTCAATACATTTTTTAGTAAACCAAGGAATACGTTCCTCTGGTTTGGCTGATACATAGTTTCCCAGTATTTTAAACGCACTAGGTGGAGTGTAATGCCAGAATTTTCCATCGTCTTTAACAATGTTAAAGTTGGCCACAATATAGTCGACAATGTTACTTTTCAGCTTTATATTTCTAGTTTTTTTGTAAATTTCTTTTAATAACTCTGTTGCTTTTTCTCTTTCCCAAGTATTATCTCTTCTTCTTTTAATATAAAGGAATTTGTCAATGGAATGTTCGTAAACTTTCTTTATTACTTCAAAAATTTTGTTTTCTAAAGAGGGATTAATCTCTAATATTTTTTTACAAAGTTTTACAGTATCGTATTTTATAAATTCTTCCCCAAAATAGCTCGTTGTGCTCTCTATCGTATTAAGAATAAAACTAAGTGCGAATTTTTGATTTTCTTTAGTTTGAATATTGTTTTCAAATATTTTGAAAAGTTCTATAGAAAAAGCACTTTGATAAGTTGCCATCCACAGATTTGTCCAATCAGATAATTTTAGATTTTTTTCATTTTTTAGTTTTATAAGAGTAAAATGATGGAGTGAGGGTTTATTTGCAATTCGTGTAATTTGGATATTGCACCAGTCTTCTTCTTCTTTTTTCTTTATTGCCCCAATTAATTCTTTTATTCTCTTTTCTGTAGTCTTCTTTTCTTTTTCGTAGTTATAGCCACTGTCTTCAAGTATTTGCACTTTTTCACTTTTAAGAGACTTAAGAAAATCGTTTCTTGTGAGAATATCTCCTTTTTCAGAGCCGAAATATACTTTTTGTAAGACGAAGCTGTCTGTAATTTGGTTAAGTCTGCGCTGATTAATCCAAAAAGGAGAGGGATAATTCAACACTCTTGCCATCAATACCTTTGTCGCCTTTTCAGTTCTTTTCCTACTTTTAACTTCCCAAAATTTAAGTTGGGATATCAACTTTAGGTGTTTGTCTTCAAACTTGTGTTTTTTATTTTTAAGTTTCTTTTCAATATTTTTAGTAAAGTATTTGTAGTTTTCAATCAGATCCTTTGCATTTTTGTTGACACTTTTGCAAACTATTAATATTTCATCTTGCTTTGAAATTTGGGCATGTTTAGTGATTTTATCTAGGATGTTTCTTATGTCAGCTAAATTGATGTCTCTGGCCTTAGACTCGCAGATTGTTTTTTTTCCATCTTTGAAAACCAAATGGAAATCTTCAAGTTTTTCTCCTTCAAAACCAATATAACTAAAATTTGGTCTAGTTACATATTGCAAAAACAGAGACATCGCCGCCCAGTTTTGGGCATTTATTCCTTTTTGAGTTGCCCCACCCCCTGTGTTGTTCATATTGATTTTTTTAGTGACATGTCTTTATTATCTAATATTTTGTATAATTACGATACTAAATATTAATTAGCGATAAGAAATCGCAACAATAGGAGAAGAAAAACGCCAGAACAACTTACGCAGATACCATTATTAGACCAAGTGGCGGCTCAAATAAAAGAAAGTGGTCGTGTTCAGAGGGAATTAACAGGCCTTGAACTTGCTGATATTATGAAAGGAGTAGTTGGTGGGTTACTCACGGGGCAAGATACGGTGAAAGCGAGTATTCCCACAATGAGTGTCGAAATTGGAAATCAACAGGGGGTTGTTAAGGGTAGTGTAAGTGTTGAAAAACCAATAAAAGCGGATATCGGCATTGGTCTTACACTGGGAAACGCTCAACAAGCCCAAAGGTTGAGATTAGTAGCTCTAGACATTCAAGAGAAAGCTAAATTTCCTGCCAAGATGGCACTTAAGGCAATAAACATTAAAGGTAAAGCAGAAAAAGCATTAAGAGATCCAAACCAAGCCTTACTTACAGCTCTAAATGGTCAGCTTGAATCTCGCGGAGTTCAATTAACAGGAATTGGTCTTAATTTTGGAGATAGTGCTTTGTCTGTTGACTTACGTGGTAGTTCGAAATAGAGGCTTTTAATTAAACTCGGCGGAGCCGAGTAAAAATCGCGCAGAAAAACCGCCGTTAGGCGGATAGGCGGAGCGCAGGGGACGGCGGTGCGGTCGCCGCCCCTGTGTGTCGAAGATCCCGATTAATATCGGGAGAGCCGAAGATCCTAACAATTATCAAAATGAGTTCGGATTTTTTCCAAAATGCTCACCAACGGTTCTACAGAAACAGAGTAGGACTTGATTAGCCGGAAAGATTCGGCTATTTCTGTGGTTCGAAGTTTTTCACCATCGTAAGTTGTTCCTTCAGGGAAGATTAGAGATTGAAACCGCCTTTTTTGGGGTGTTAATGATTGGTTCCAGAAGCGTCCCATATTCTCGGTTAGATATTGGATAAAGTGTAAGACAGATTCTGCTTCTTTCTGGTCTATACGGTTCTCATTGTCCTCAAGCCTCAAGACTGCCTCCTCGTCTCTTAAATCTTCTAAGAGCTTCCTGGCTTCGTCATCGTCTATTAGTCCCCTTGCATTTGATCTTAAAACATCTCTTTTTTCCGTTTTTAACCTTTCCACCTTCAACTGCTTGTTCTCTTCTTCTCTTTTGTATAGCCTTATTTTTCTCTCTATCTTTTGGGTAAGTTTCACCTGCAAAAGCTTGCTTTGGACTGGTGATAAGGTGAACTGATTGAGTTCTTCCACAAAGAGCTTGTGTAGGTTTTCCTGGGAGGCTCTAGTAGGCTTAAAACAACCTTTGTGAGCGCAATGATAGTATGGATAGCGTCCTCCGTTTCCTGTGCTAAAACTCCCCGTTAAAGACTTGCCGCAGGAGCCACAGAGGATAAAACCTCTAAGCGGAAAAAGTTCGTCATTATTACCTGTTTTTCTTGGTTGTTTGGCTTGGTAGACGTTTTGATAGGCTCTAAACCAAATTTCCTCATCAGTAACTGGTGTGTGAATGCCCGGTCTTTCTATTCCCCACTTTTTAGCTTCTAAAATCCCACAGTAAAACTTCTTCTGTAGAATCTTGTCTGTCGTTTTGTCTGTAGCTGAACTCCCCCAGAGTTTGCTAAAACCCCAAGCGTTTAACTTGTCTGCCAGTTGGCTCTTGGTATAAACACCAGTGGCTGCTTCTGTAAAAAAACGTGAGAGTATCTCTTTGAACCCTTTAATTAGAACAATTGCCTTTTTTTCGTTTACAAGCTTATGAACGTAGCCAATGGGGGCCTTCCAGGGCCATCGACCGGCTTCAATGGCTGCCTTCATGCCGTCGGTAGTTTTTTCTGCTCTTTGGTTGTTCTCGAACTCAGCCATAACCAAAAGCATTGACCTTATTGCCTTACCCATAGCGTTATTTTCTGCTGGTTCGGTAGCTGAGATGACTTCTATCCCTTGTTTGGCCAGAATTGCCATTATTGTTAAACCATCGGCAGTGTTTCGAGACCAGCGATCATATTTGTACACCAAGACATTGGAAATGTTATTCTCCTTGTTTTTGCAAAACTCCAAAAGACTTCTTAAAACAGGTCTACCACTGACTGTCTTAGCCGACGCCCCCTTTTCTCTAAATACCCTGGTTATTTTTAACCCCTGCTTCTCAGCTAAGTCCTTGCAAAACTTCTCCTGAAACTCAAGACTATAACCTTCTACCTGCTCTTGGGTGGAAACTCTGGTGTAGGTGACTGCTTTTGGCATTTTATTGTCTTTGATCATTGTGCCTTTCCCAAATCGGACTTTCCTTGTCTGTCTGTGCAAAAAATAATTCGCTTAAAAAATCAACCACTTCTATTTCATTTTTTAATTGTTCATCGCTAAGATTATTAGCTAGTTTTCCAAGTATTTTTCTTGCTTCTTTTATAGTCATTGTTTTTCGTATCTTGATTACAACTACTGCAATCAAGATCAATGACTAAAGATTAGGGTTAGATGTGGATATAAAAAATAAAGTTAAGTGTGACGGATTTATTTAATTAAGTTTTCATGCCTTTTTAATATATAAGTGATAATTGGCTTATTGGATGGGCCGTCCCCGTATATTGCTTTGGCAATAGATTCAATGCTTGCGCCACTTTCCTTGTACAAAAAGGATTTGTATGTGTTTATAAAATCTCTAGAGGCCTTTGTAGATATGTTCCATTGGTTTGTTTGATATTTCTTCCTAAGTTTAGATATTCTTCTCCAGAGTCCAGAAGAAAGTATTTTTCGAAATTTATCCTGTGTGTTTATTTTCTTTGGTAAAGTAATTAAAATTCTCTTTTTATCTATTTTAATTGTGGTTTTTATCTGTTTCGATTGATACTTCTTACAAAGTTTTTTGTATGTTTTCCAGTTATCTCCTGTCATTAGTTCTCTAATGTCCCTCACACTTTCATATAGACCAACTTCTATCCAAACTTTGTTTTGAAAAACTAAAATTGGTGATATCAATTTACTTTTATTTCTTTCAGCCCATTTTAAAAAAGAAAGCGAAGCTGCTGATCCGTAGAGCAGATGTATTCTTAGAGCCTCTCGGAAAGTTTTTAAATGTAATCTTCCAGGGTCGATTAGCTGTATTTTGTTTTGAAAGATTCTCTTGATCTTATTTTGTTCTTTTTTCGAAAAAGTTTTAAGGGTGGAGTGTTTTTGTTTATATTTGCTTATAGTGGGATGAAATTGGAGGAAAAGAAAGATTGTTTGGGTAAAACCTTGTTTAAGATTTAGTGATCCTTGTTTAAGCTCGTTATAAAAGTAAAAGAGGTAAAAAACAACGTCTTTATAAGAACAAGTGGTGTGATTAAAATAATCTTTCCTGACTTTGTTAATTCTATTTTTTAATAGAACTAATCGGGCTTAAGTAAAGAAAACGGTTGCTGAAACTGAGTGTTTTGCCCTTGTTTTCCGTCAAATAAGGTGGTTTAATTTCTTCATGAAAAAGAATCTGTTCCTTCTCGTAGAACTATCGGTTGTTTTAGATGTGGCGGACAGTCC
>JAUWLS010000005.1 GCA_030613565.1 Candidatus Shapirobacteria bacterium
TAGAGGACTTGGAAGCCATAATTTGATCAAATTCCACACACAAAAGTCCTAACTTGGTCCAAGGCGGGGAGCCAGTCATTTTTAGCTTCAACTTTTGTGTACCCCCAAATGGACGATCCGACCTTTTGGTAAAATCAAGATTAACAGTGAAGGACATCAAATTTCTAAAACAAGCTATAAAAAACTCTCGAAAGTCATTGGACGAAGGAAATTTCCCCGCCGGGGCGGTGGTGGTGAAAGACGGAAAAGTAATTGCTTCAACAGTTAGTTCTCCATATTCAGGCCTATTTCATCCTGATTTAAAAGCAAACGGAAGCATTTAACAAAATGAAGCAATGGCAACACGATCTAAATAGGTTGCAAAAGATACATATAGAGTTCACTGAGGATTATTATAAAAAACTGAAAAAATAAGAATTAAACTACCATGACCAAAAAGCAATCAATAACTACTACCAAAGGTCTCAAAATCAACACCCTTAGGCGTGAGTCAGACTTTCTGCTCTATACTACTCCTGATGACAAAGTTAGATTGGAAATTTTTATCAAAGATGAAAATATTTAGTTAACTCAAAAGAAAATTGCCCAACTTTTTGGAGTTCAGCGACCAGCTGTCACAAAGCACCTGTTAAATATTTTTGAAAGTGGTGAGCTCGATGAAAATTTGGTTAGTTCCATTTTGGAACATACCACTCAACATGGCGCTATTAAAGGAAAAACTCAAAAACAAAGTGAAGAAAAAATAAACTAAATCAAAATGTAAATGACAATGACACAAAATATCTTACAAAATTACATCCATAAATAATGAAAAAACTGAAAGCTAAGATTATGAATCCACCTGGCTTCACTCTCGATAAAATCAAATTTGCCATTGATGGTCCGACTTTTGAACGGGCAGTGAAACTGTATGAAAACGGCAAGGTTACAAACTTTGACGATAATGGTTTTACTTATACAGCCAAGGTTTTGGGGACCAAGCCCTATGATGTTTTTGTCTCGCGTCGGCGATATGATAAAGGAAATTGTAATTGTTATCTAGGACAAAACGATACTCTTTGTAAGCACATGGTGGCTTTGGCAATTCATGTAGTTAAAGAGGGTCGGCCGTTAGCTAAGAAAGACAAAAAACAGGCTCACACACCTACATGCAGTGGTAAATTGGGAAAATTGAGTGATGGTGATTTTGCCACCACCAAAAAAGCCATTACGTCTGCTATGCGTTATGTAAAACCATATCGGGGTCCATCTCGAACTTGGTTTGCTTATCAAAATTCTTTGTCTGAAGGTTGTAACCGTTTATCTGCCATAGTTTCTGACTTACCTGTAGGCGAGCACACAGCGAGTTTGTTAGTTAACTTACTGCTTCGGCTTGATAAAAAACTTTGTACCGGCGGAGTTGATGATTCTAACGGGATTGTGGGCGGGTTTGTTGAAGAAGTGGTTGAAGTGCTTAAGGAATGTGCCAAACTCGACCTCAAGTGTATAAAATCGTTTGCTAATCTAAAAGATAGAGAAACATGTTTTGGTTGGGAAGAGCCGTTACTAAAGCTGTAGAAACCTCCTCACTTCCTTCACTGTCCACTCCGGCTCCAGCCCCGAAGCCCAGTCGATTCGTCCGAAATCATACCATCGTTCAAGCAAGAATGAAATGCATTGTACAAGTCATATACATCTTGGACTTTGAAAAGTCTAATATGTATCGTGACTTATGCATGCATTGATGTGTTGTGAATAGGGTTTAATAGACTGATCTGGGGCTGGAGCTCGACAGGTTCAACTCAATCGGGGAGTTTGTAAAGGCTGTACACCAGACTATCAATTACTGCAATCACAGAGAAGAATCCATACTACTCTAAGAATATCTCCGTCACAATTCAAACAACAACACTACCAAAGACTACACCTCACAGAAAGAGTGGTCTAACAAACGGGGCACTTGACAGTGTTATTTTATATCCGTCACATCCTTAAAGTCATACACTGCCTCATAGCTTGTATAAAAAGTCTTGTCATCAAGCAACTCCATATCTTTCCCAAAATATTTATTAAAAACTATCCTGAAAGTATTTACTGGTGTAATTGTGCTATAGAATTTTTCATAATCTTGATCAGGAAAATAAACTGCATATAAAATACTGCTTCTTTCCTTTACTCCTTCTTCAGAATAATTAGTAAGCCATTCTTCTCGTTTACCAAATATTGAAGCTGGACCATGATCTGCCTGCAAAATAATAATTGGCGGATTCTCTGAATTCTCAATAATACTTTGTAATACCGGAATAATCTGGTCGGAAATAAAAGTTAGTTGTCCAAGATACTTTGGTCTCTTATCAATTCCTTCGTCAGCCATCTCATACTCTGCATCAAGTATAGGACTGCCATCCGCATTAAATACATACGGAGGGTGGGGAGTAATGATATGAGCTACAGTAAACTTTTTCCCTTCCTGGTAACCAATAGTGGGAAGTTTTTGCAAAGCTGCTAAAGTATTTGTTCTAAGTGCATCCCCCCAAACTTGTTTTATCAAAGGTGACAATAAAGTGCTCTGTAAAAAAGTTATATTCACTTCATCAACGGAAATATTTCTCCCCAGTATCTTAAAATATTTATCTTCCTTATAAGTAATGTCTGCCGGATAACTTTCATTTGTTCCTTCCCAACTTGAAGCAAAGTTTATTGTCTTATACCCCACCTCCTTTAGTTTTTTAGAAACTTCATTATTACCTACCAACCCTCTAGCCGCATCTCCACTTACTGGATTAGCACCATATTTTTCTGGTAATTCATCCAAATACCTCATATTCAAAGTTGATGGTAAGGATAAATAGGTGTGAATGTAATTACTCCTTGCCTCATCTGCTACGTAAAATCCCATCTTTTCTAAACTGTTTGTAAACTCAGAATTATCATAATCATAAATCTCACTAAGTACATCCTCTCTAGCATATCCGTCTAAAACTATGTAATAAATATCGGGGGTATCTTCCAGTGCATCGACTACATCACTTCCAGACTCATTTGATGCAACCTGGTTTTCGTCCTTTTTCTTATACTCACCAGTAATTATGGCCAAGCTTAAGTATCCAACCAGAATCGCCAAAGACAAATTGAGAAAAGAAACTTCCTTTAAAAAAGTTTTTTTAGATCTTAAAATTTTAAAAACAAAAATAAAAATCAATCCAAAAATAATCGGCAACAAAACCTTATCTGGTCCCAAAACCATCCCGTTTGGTAGCTCTATAAATAATCGACTATTAAGAGATCTACTTAAGTGTCCGTAAGAAAAAAAGATAAAGACAAATAAACTCACAATAAGTGAACTCTTCCTTTTGTTTTTTAAAAAGACACTAAAAATCAAAGTTGTACCAAGAGCTGCAACGATCGAGTAGAGCAGGGGTTTACCAACAAACTTTAAAGAAAGTTCAGAAATATTATTTAAATAAAAAGACAAGATTGGAAATGTAGCTAACAAAAACGGAATCAATAAAAAATCCAAAAGTTTTATCTTTGAAAGTATCTTCTTTTTAACTCCTTTCATTTTTTCTCCATCAAGTAAATTTCTCTTTTAGAACCCTTAATCTTTTTTACCTCGGTAATTTTATAGTACTTCAAAAAAGCTTTTTCAAAACCCTCCTTTGTGTAATCAGAAAAAATATCCTCTCTGTTCTGAAGTAAGATTTTTACCTTCGAGTCCTGTTTTGGAACAAATTCGATAATTAACCACTTGCCTAGACTAGAAAAATACTTAGCAATTAAATCAAGAGGAAGGTTGTTAGAGATTGCCAAATGGTGAATAAGGGCAAAGGCAACCACACAGTCCACATCCACTCTCTGGTTAAAAGATTTTCTTTCTTCATTTGCCCAACCAAGAGCAGGGCTGGGATTAGTCAAATCAACTATCATCGAAAGCAATTGTCCATTTTTCTCTTTCTTGGCTTCAATGTAACCTATCTCAACTGCCAAAGGATCAATGTCGCAAGCAATAACATAAGCACCACTTTGACAAGCTATTTTTGAAAACCTTCCCGTGTTTGCACCCAGATCAATAACCAATCTTGCCTTTGTTTTTTTAATTAACTTATCAAAAATTAACCCCTTTTCTTTAAGGGCCTTGTTGGAATAATTTGTAAAACTATAATATTTTCCCCACTCAGTCTGATTATTCTTAATCTTCAGTCCATTAATGGCAGACTTTAGGTTATCAACAAAAGAAATCATTTGAAATTTGGTCATCTTAAATTTTCTTTTATTCACTTTTTTATCAGCCATCCTTTTTTGGTTCAGAGCATGTAAATGAATATGTGTTAGTACTGATGGATTTAACTTGCTTTTAGCTGGTAACAATTTACTCGCCAGATCAAGTGGTATTCCATCAATAAAATTGGCAAAAAGTAAATTGAAACGCAAATCTTTCTGGGCCATCAAAGATAGGGGAGCCAAAAAATGCTGACAAAATTGTCTGTAAGCAACCCAAGGCTCACCTTCTTTGTATTTTTCAAAAGACAAGGTGTCAATAAAAATAGGAGAAGATCCAATAAACTGAACATTATAAGCGCTAGCATCTTTCAAGTTCATGCCATGTTTTAGGGCAATTTCTTGAATATCAAGTGTTAATAGTGCGGCATCTTTAAGTTGACTAAAAGACCACTCATAAGGGTAAGTAAGCATGGGAATTATTTGAGGCTTAATTACTTTATAAACATCCTCACTTAGGGCCAGCCTTTTTAAACTCTCCTTATGAGAAACCAACATCTCTTTCTTTATCAACTCTTGATAAAGGCCTGAGCTCATTAAAAAATCAAAATCCGACTGCCCTCCTTCATTGACTTGTCGATAAAGAGTCTTACCAACAAAAAAAATGAACCCATCAGGGTCCCGAAAAGATGAGGTCTCGGTATTATTTATCTTCTTTCTCACCTATCTTCTTTCTATTTTTCTTCAAAACCACCTGTTTTATTTTCTTCCAATTTGTCTTAAGAAAATATCCTCCACTAGCTAAAGAGGCAACAATAATTTGAATTAAGTAACTACCGCTACCCGGATCAAGATAAGCATGAACTTTTGCTGGAGCAATAAAAATCATCAAAACAAGGACAAAAGTTAGTTCAAAAGTCTTTTTTAGCATAATAGGATTATATGCTTTACACTAGAATATGACAAGAAAAACAATTGCCTTATTTTTTGTTGTTTTCTTCCTTCTTTTTGGTCCAAAACCCCTTTTCGCTCAAGAAAAAAACGACTGTACAAATCGTTTCCTAACCCTGATTAATCCAGTAAGAGGAAGGAGCTTGTGGATAGACTCCAGTCTCAAACCACTTGAAAACCAATTTAACTTAATTAAGGACCATGATTTTTCCGCTACCTGGCTTTTGCAATATGACGCTCTAGTAGATGACGAAATTGTAGATTATATAAAAAACAACTTTTCCGAAAAACAAGAACTTGGTCTTTTCCTCGAAGTCTCTCCAGATTTTGCTCAATCTTCCCGAGTGATTTATCCCCACATGGTTGCCTGGTTTGATCCTCAAGCAGTATTTCTTTCTGGCTACACTCAAAACGAACGAGAAAAACTCATCGACACTCTCTTTGATAAGTTCAAAGAAACTTTTGGAAAATATCCTACCTCAGTTGGAGCTTGGTGGATCGACTCTTACTCTCTTAATTATATGAAAAAAAATTACGATATAAAAACGGCCCTAATTGTTGCCGACCAAAAAACAACTGATGACTATGGTATCTGGGGTCAGTGGTGGGGGATTCCATACTATCCTTCAAAATCCAATATTTTAACTCCTGCCCAAAATGAAAAAGACAAGCAAAACTTGGTTATTCTTCAGTGGGCCCAAAGAGATCTTACAAAAGCCCATGGTCAGGACAAAACTTATTCCAATTACTCTCTTCAGGCCAATGACTATACCGAAAGGGGACTTGATACTTCATATTTTAATTCCCTCACTCAAACCTATTTAGACTGCAGTCTGCCTATTGGTCAGATTACAGTTGGTTTAGAAACCGGCATAGAAAGTGTCAAATCATTTCCAGAATACAAAAACCAACTTAGATTCTTAGCCGACACAAAAAACCTTCAATCTGTCACTATGGATAAATTTTCAGATCATTTTCAAAACTTTTATGTTTCAAACCCCCAAAAAATAGTTTTAAAAGACAGTGAGAGTGAGTGGGCCCTAACTCTTCAAAAAAGGGAAAACATCTATCTAAAAGAAGAAATTATTTATCAAAAAGACTTAGCTTTTAGTGACTACTTTCTAGCTGATAAGTCTGACTTCTTAGACAGAAAATTACCCATTGATCGGCCATCAAAAAATCACCCCCTTCTCCCTTTATTCATTCCCCTCGCCTTTGTTTTAGGGTTCTTAACTTATCGTCGATCTAATCTTGCTTCTCATTATTGGTACCTGTCTTTGTTCATCCTAACCTCTTTTTTGACCACCTTTATGGACTACTCAAAATTTGGATGGAATATCTACTTTGGTCCTATTTTAGAAAACATTCCTCTTGCTCAGTTTTCTCTTATTTTAATATCCTTCCTCCTTTTTATCCCCGTCCTAAAGTTTTTTGAAAAAAAGATAAAGGACACCAAACTCTTAACCTTAACTTTCTCTCTCTCTTTTGCTCTTGATTTTTTACTCAGTCGCCTAAGATATATCCAGCTCGATAGCCAATATTATTTTGGATTCGCTTGGGATACTATAAAGTTCATTGGCTTAAAAATATCTCCAGGATCATTATCACTTGTAAACCAAGATTTTGATTCCATAATCTCTGCCTCATTTCTCCGGTTCGACTTTGACTTGATCTGGCAAAACAAATTAATGGCCTTTGTTATCTATCCTCTGATCCATATTGCCCTAGGAACTCTTACTTATTTACTCTGTAAAAAACTACCTAAAAAATTGCGTCAATTTATTCTCTTGGTAATGTTTATCTTCTTCTGTCTCTACATCTGCCAAACATTAAACTTAGATCCAAGAATAGTTCTATAACTAAACTTACTTGTTAAAAACAATGATACTAAAAGATAATCAAGCTATCTTTATCAGAAACGGAAAAATCGAAAAAATAGAATAAAATAAGCCATATGGTCAAAAGTAATCGAACTCATTTCAGTCAATTGCCATCCAATGAGGAACTAGAAAAAATACTAGATATAGAATCAAAACGTCCACCCCCAATAGAAAAAAAAGACACACTACTTAACTTTCAAAGAAGTAATTGAATGGCTGCAAGCTATTAGGGTGGACGATGTCTTATTTACCAAAAATCCCCCAGTAGAAAAAATATTAGAAGTCGGTGAAAAACTTCAAAGAGAAGTAATTCCAAAGACCCTGTGTGGCGTACAAGATGGTGACAAGAACCTCTTGATCGTCTTAAAAAAACTGACTAACTATATGGCTTTGGAGCATCAGCCAAAAAAATCAGATCTAATTTTGGTTTTTGGTAGTAAAAGCCTAAGACGACCAGAAAAAGCAGTAAAAAGTAGCTCCCATTATTCTTTTCTCTGGAGGACATCTTCACTACAAAGACGACAATCAGATATCTGAAGCTTTAACTTTTTCCAAGCATGCTATTTCTCTAGGAATACCAAAAGACGCAATTTTAGTAGAACCAAACAGTATTACGGTTGCTGATAATGTAAAAACCAGTCTTAACCTCATGGATAGTCTAGGTATGTCGTATAAGCGAATAACCACCGTAGGATCCTGGTTTATGCAACGCAGGGCCTGGAGCCATTTAATGAAATTATCTCCTCCTAAAACCCAAATATTCTGTACTAACGCACCAATACTGTCTTCGGACCTCAAGAAAGATTCTTGGCACAAAAGCAAAATCGGTATCAAAGTGATTTTTGGAGAATTTGTCAAACTCAAACTGTCTGTAGCGCTAAACACCGCCTAAACCTTTCTCCTAAGAAAAATCCTTATTCCACAAACGTCAGAGCGTATCCTTTATTATCTCCTCGACCAGTTCTTCCAATCCTGTGAATATATTCCTGGTAGTTATTTGGCTCATCATAATTAATCACATGAGTAATATCCGCAATATCCAAACCTCTGGCAGCTACATCAGTTGCAATTAAAATACTGGTCTTATTCTCGCGAAAATCCCTTACAATTCTCTGTCGCTGATGTTGTCGTTTACCCCCATGAAGACCTTGGGATCTAAACCCTTTTTGTGCCAAAGATTCTGATAATCTTTCTACCACTAACCTGGTTGATCCAAAAACTAGTACTTTTCTGAAATCAGGAGACTTTACCAACTCATGCAACTTCTGCTCTTTAGCATGTCTGGTGACTCTGACCACATTTTGCTCTACATGCGAAGAAGCATCACCTGTTTCAATCGAAATCTTGACTGGGTTCTTTAAAAAGCCATCTATTAAAACTCCTACTTTCTTATCAGTTGTTGCCGAAAAGAACAGTGTTTGTCGAGTTACTGGAATTTGGTCAACAATTGACTTAATGTCTCTAACAAATCCCATATCCAACATCCTGTCTACTTCATCTAAAACAATCGTATTAAGATTTTTAAAATCAATTACCCCTCTTCTGCCCAGATCTGTAATTCTTCCTGGAGTTCCAATAATAATATTTGGACCCCTTCTAATCTTTCTTATTTGATCTCTTAAGTATGCTCCACCAATAGCTAAAGCTATATAAACCTTTAGTCCTGGTGTAAACGATCTAAACTCTTCTTTAATCTGTTGGGCCAACTCTCTTGTTGGAGCCAGAATAATTATTCTTTCGTCTGGGTTATTCAAAATTCTATTAATCAAAGGTATCGCAAAAGCTGCTGTTTTCCCTGTGCCTGTATTAGCAATTCCCAAAACATCACGATTATTCATAATACAAGGAATCGCTTGATCCTGAATCTGAGTTGGTTTCACATAACCCTTGGTCTTAACATTTGCAAACAGTTCCGAACGCAAATTAAAGTCTTCAAAAGTATTTACTGTTTCAGTTTCTTCGATAGTAATAAACTCTTCTGCTTTCCTTATATAGAGCGATACATCAATTCTTTTTTTGTTAAATCGATGTCTTCCACCCCTTCCACCCCTTCCACCGCCGCCATAACGCCCTTGTCCTTGTCCTTGTTTGCCAAACTGTTGGAAAGTATTGCCATTCCTTTTATATCTCTTAAAGCCCCTTGAGCGCCTAGTTTTAGTCATATTTTATTTATTTAATGGGGCAATGCAACAATCCATGGAGCCACATCTAAATAAAATATTCTCTGATGCATTCTCGGGCAGACTATTATTCCTTGCCTAAACTTAAATCCGACCAGTATATCACGTTATTTCCCTATTTCCACTACATAATTATAGGACAAAAAACACCCCACCGATCAACAGTCAGGTCGCATATTTTAAAAACTACCCTCCAAAACATGGGTCTCTGGATTATTATCTAATCCCAACTCTTCCGTTTCTTCTGTAACCACCACTTCTTTGTATTCTGACCCATCTTCCTCATTACTGTAAAACAAAACATATTCTTCTCCCTCTTTTTTTAATTTTCCTGTTGAGAAAAAATCTAAAGAAGGTTCTTTTTTAACTAACCATCCTTCATAGAATTTTCCCTCACTTGGGTCATTAATCTTTGCTCTCACTCCGTGGACAAAAACTCCACCACCAAAGCTCCTTGTTGCCGTTCCTTCTCCACTATAATCTCCTACTGCCTTCATTTCTGTCTCTTCAACTAAAACATCTGAACCATCCTCTGGACTCTCTTTCTCAATCTCTTCTTCTGTCACCACCACATTTACGTCTTTCGTTTTTGTATTTTTATAAACAAAGTAAAGCCCCACTACCAATAAAGCTGCCACAATCGAAACTATTTTATTTTTCATATGCTTAATTCTATTTTAAACCTCCTGCTATAATCAAATTATTACAAAATAAAGATTCTTAAAAATGGCTAAAAAAACCTATACTAAAGAAAACCCCACTAAATGTTGTCCCAAGTTCAGTCCCAAGGGATGGGATAAATCCAAAGTTGTTTGGAAAAACAAAAAATTCATCAAAGAGTCAACTTTCAACATATTTCATATCCCCATTAATATGGGACCAGTCATGAAAAAGCTCTGGCAACAAATATCTGCTGCCAAAGCCAGTCCTCCAACAGATGAGTGGCTTCTTCTTTCTTGTGACAAATCTCCCTGGAAAGGGGATCACTATGCCGCCGTTACCAAAAAGGTACCTGGAGCCAGCAATGTCACCATAAGTGGAACTTTCTTAACCAGAGTTTTTGAAGGTCCCTTTCAAGAAGCAAAAAATTGGCACCAAGAGATGCACTCCTACGTTGAATCAAAAGGTAAAAAGGCAAAAAAGATCTACTTTTTCTATACCACTTGCCCCAAGTGCATTAAGGTCTATAAGAAAAACTACGTTGTTGCCTTTGCCCAAATCTGATTCCAGTTTTTTGATCTTTAACCCAAGATGAAGAAAAATAAAACCAAAAACCTCTTTGAAGAACATCAAAGAAAGATTCTTTTTATCACCCTTGCTCTTTTTGGAGCTCTCATTCTTTCTTTTGTTGTTACAAGTATCTCGATTGGTAAGGACGTTAAACAAAAATGTCTTCAGGCCCAAAAACAATACAACATCACCACCTGTTCTGAAGCCTTGATTGTCCACCTTGAAGATTCAAAAAATTCCTTAAAAGAAAGGTCTCAAACCGTTTGGGCTCTTGGTCAGCTAGGAGACAAGAAAGCACTACCTGTTTTAAAAAAACATTACGATGCCTCAGAATGTGATCACCAAAACAAACTCTGTCGATACGAGCTCAAAAAAGCTATAAAATTATTAGAAGGTGGTCTCAACATTACTGCTTTTATATGGAGACACAGCCTTTAAAAAAAAGTAATCTTATATCCCAATACTCAGTTCATTAGAATACTTCCCACACGTTCCTCCTAAATATTCACAGACTCTAAAGTAATAAGTCTTTCCTGGAATTAATCCCGAAACTGAATCATTCCTTTGTTCTGGTTTTGAAATGTAATGCCACTGTTTTTCTTCACCAGACCTTGGTGGATATGTGGGTCCTGAAGTCTCTCCCCAAGTGACTTTAAATCTTTTAGGAGAACTTCCATCTACGGTCCAGGTCATCTTCACTTCTCCTTCTGTCACCTTACTTCCACTTAAGCTAATACTATTTACTGTTCCATTCCCTGTATCACCACCTTCATTAGAAGTACCACCTGTTGGAGCAGTTAAAACTATCTCGTTTGAATAACTTCCACACTTTCCTTCTCCTAAATACTGACAAACTCTAAAGTGCCATTCTTTGCCATCAGTCAATCCCCATCGGTGACTATTCTTATTAGCATCCAAGTAAACATAACTGTCTCCTGGAAAAACTGGGTTAGCAGTCAAACTCTTTACTGCCTTGAATCCATTAGAAACGTCCAGACCATTCGCTACCCATTCCAACACAACTCCACTACCATCTGTCTCTCCCGAAAGTTTAATAGAAGCTCCTGGTTCGGGAGTGTTGGTTGGCTCTTTAGCCTCAGTTGGTTCCACTTTCTTTGTCACTTCAGGACTAGGGGTTTTACTAATCATCGCCACAGTCTTATCTTCCAAGCTCCAGTTTACAAATTCATCCTTTTTCATTTCTTCCTGATCTATCTTTTTTACCTCTCCAGTTTTTTCTTTCCACTCTTCCTGCTCTCCCACTTTATCTTCTTCTCCATCTTTAAGCACCTTAACCTGGCTCTCAAAAACCTGGACTTTTACTTCATCATCATTTTCTACCAAGAAAGATGTCCCCAAAGATTCTACCGTTATCTCACCAGCCTGAATTATAAATCTGTGATTTTCATCTTTTCTTACCTTAGCAAACAAGCTTCCTGATCTTTCAAAAAACACCATTCTTTCTGCTGTTAGCTCTGATAACACTATTTCACTCTCTTCATCTAGTCTTAATATTGATCCCTCATCTGTTTCTAAAACCAATCTCGCTCCTTTTCCTGTCGATAATTCATCTCCTTCAATAAAACCGTCTCCCTCTTTTACTGAAACCAATCTGTCTCCTTCTTTTCTCCAAACCATCCCATCTACATAAACTGCTCTTGCTCCAAAAACAAAAGATTCTTCACTTTCACTTAAATCCTGTACTTGTTCTTCCGTCTTTACATAATTTTTACCAACCAAAGCCCAAAACACCCCAAGGCCAAATAGTAAGATTGCTAAACTTGATGTCAAAATAATTCCTATCTTTTTTCCACTCACCCTCTTTACACCTTCTTCTACTACCACATTCTCTGTAACTCCAGCCTCTACACTAGTCCCAACATTTAAGTTTTCTTGAGTTTCATTTTTTTCATTTATCATGTTTTGTTTCAAACTAACTTTATAAAATAGGGGACAGAATATAACTTTTAATATAGCGCCTTTTTCCTCCAACTACTACCCCCAAATTTACCCAACTTTGCAAAAAAATACCCCCATTCCTGGGGGTATTCAATTTCGATCTTAAAATTACTTAGTATCGGGGTTTATTATCAAAGTTTCGGGGACCTCTATCATCTCTTCGAGGGGGCCTATCTTCCATAGGTTTGGCCTCGTTGACTTTCAAGGATCTTCCGTCTAGCTCTTTTTCATTCCACATTTCGATAGCGGCTGCAGCTTCCTCATCGGTTGCCATTTCCACAAATCCAAAACCTTTTGGTCTTCCAGAGAACTTGTCTTTAATAATTATTACAGATACCACTGTTCCTGCTTGAGAAAAAGCGGCCTGTAGACTTTCTTCGGTTGTCCCAAAGGACATATTACCGACGTACAATTTTTTTGCCATTAGCTTAAAAAAAAATAATTAACACGAGAGACTTTTTCTAAGATACAATCCGCAAAAAACTCCCTACTCCGGTATTTTAACCTATTTGAGCACCAAAAGCACAAGTAAAGACAATGTTGTTATTCATAGCATTGCAAGCTATCAACCTTTTCTTGTACGATTACAGTGGTATGTTCTCATCTTCCAAACTAGTTATTCACCTTACTCAGACAACTATTTCTTTCACCCTGATTACCTCAAAAAATCCTCCTCAGGTCAAAAAGAAAATAGAAATCCCCTGGAAGGAAAGCTATCTTCCTCAGATAATTGAAAAACTTCCCGACAATTTTAAAAAACAAAAAGTCAAAGTAATCTTAGACGACGATCTCTCCTATCTTTTAAAAATCAATCTTCCTCCTTCAATCAACGATCAAGAGATCAAGGACTATATATTAAAAAAAGTCAAAGATCTTGTCCCTGAAAAACTAAAAGATGCTGTCTGGGACTTTAAACTCAAACAAACCCCCACTGGGAAAGAAGCTCTTGTTTATTCCATTATCCCCGAATACACCCGCCCCCTCCTCTCTTCTTTATCAAAACACAACATCCAGGTAGAAACCATAGAGCCAGCTTCTGTTTCAAGTATTAACTCTAGCCCTTCTCTTTCCAAAAACAGGAAACCCCCTGTTCTTCCGATCCTGATCTTTCTCATTTTAATTTCTACCTCCTTCTTCATATATCAAAAAGTGTCTTCCAAAACTCCGACCACCCCAGTCGATCTTACTAATCTTCCCACCACTACACCTGCCCCCTCGGCGACTCCCACTCCTAGTCCAGAGCCCCAAGTTGACCAGTACTCTCTAAACATTGAGATCCAAAATGGAGTTGGCACTCCTGGTTTAGCAGGAAAATTAATCACCACCTTAAAAGAATTAGGTTATCAATCTCTAGAAGCTTCTAATGCCGATTCTTATAACTACGATACCTCTGTCCTAAAGGTTAAAAAAGATTACCAATCGATAGCCGATGATCTACTTTTAGATTTTCAAGAATCTTATCCACAGACCACTCTTTCTAAAGATTCGCTTAAATCCACTTCTGACTTTGACCTTGTGTTTATCATAGGGGAAAATTAAAAACCCTGCCGTCTAATACTTTCTTATCTCTTCAAGTCCACTCTCTGTCTTGTATCTATGAGGTAGTAGCTTAGATAGTTTTTTTACACTGGTTTTTCCCGACACATCTGCCACCACCACGTAAACATCTTTTCCTGAAACTTGTTCAAATAAAGACAAATACTGCAAACAAGCTCCACAAGGATAGGTCTTCTTCTCATCCATAACCAACAGTGCCCTAAATCTATATTTCCCATGCACCACTGCATGATCCATTGCTGATACCTCAGCACACACTCCCAATCCTGAAATAACACTTTCTGTGTTACACCCTCCAAAATATTCTCCGTCTTCAGTTAAAACTGCTGCTCCAATCTTGTGTTCTGATCGATGCACAAAGGCATTTTCTCTGGCCTGTCTTGCCACTTCAATAAGTTTTTTTATCTCCTCTTTTTTAAGCATTACTCATTCTACTATAATTAAGACCAATGACTTCTCAAAAAGAAACCCTCTATCTTTTCTATAAAAACTTCAAACTAATTTTTTCTTCACCTCAGGGATCAAAAAAACTTCTCTCCTACTATTTTTTCCTTTTCTTTCTTTTCCCTAAAAAGATAAAACCAAACTCTCTTTTTAATCTTTCTGATTTTCTTGCCTTTAATAAAATTTTAAAACAATCTTTTTCTTTTGACTTTCAGTTTTTCAAACGACTCCTAGAACCTCAAACTCTAGGATTAAGACTTTGGGAATATTCTGTTCTTCTTAAAAACATCAGTCCTTCTGGCAAAAAAATATTAGACATTGGCACTGGAACCAGTCTTTTCCCTTTCTTTCTTGCCAAAAAGAAAGCTAAGTTAACCTGTCTTGATCTTAAAAAACCCCTAGAAACCCCTTGTTATCAAAAATACAAAACAAATCCCAAGTTTATAACTGGATCCGTCTTAAAGCTTCCTTTCAAAGATAGTTCTTTTGATTTAGTAACTGCTATCTCTACTCTTGAGCACCTAGATGCCGACTATCAAACCGACTCTCCAGTTTCTTGTAAACAATTTTTAACTCGAACTAAAAAAGCCTTAAAAGAAATGGTCAGAGTTTGTAAAAGTGGGGGACTAGTTTACATCACTACTGACTTTTATCTTCCCTCTCAAAAGACTGATCTCTGGCCCACCCACATTCCTTATAAAAAAATTGGAGGTGCTTACAAATCCACTGATCTGAAACTCTTCCTAAATGCTTTTAAATCCCTTAATTTAAAACCAGCTTCTGCCCCAGATTTTGACTTTAAAAAACTAAGCAAATCAACTCTCTATAATAACTATCGGGGTCGTTATTTCACTACCATAAATTTCCTTTACCAAAAATCTTAAATACTACCAGCTCCCACCTCCGCCACCTCCGCCACCTCCGCCCGAGAAACCACCACCACTTGAAAAACCACTTCCTCCTGAGGAGCTAGATGAGTTAGGATTGTAACTTAGTCCCGAGCTAGCCTGTGCTGAAAAACTATTCATCATGTTAGAAAAAGAAACGGCCGTAATTCCAGTTCCTGAAAAATATTCTGGTGCCTTAATATTCAACCCTTCCATATCTTTTGCTAACTTCTTTATCACTCCCAAAGCCACCGCGAAAGGTAAAACTTCCTCTATGAATAAATTTTTCTCCTTTATTTCCTCTCTCCATTTACCCACCTTTATTGTCTCCATTAATCCCTTTGCCTGAAGCATTAAATTAGTTCCTACTGCTGTCTTTTGAGGCATGTGATAAGCCATTATCATCCCTGCAATAAACTGAATCAAAAAAACCAAAAAGCTCCATCCCGATCCACTGACTCCCATTCCAACCACCGTAAAGAAAAATGATCCTATACTAAAAATTGAAAAAACAACCATAAAACCAAACCTTTTTAATAAAGAATCCCCCACAAACAATTTTTTATCCTTAACTGAACTTCTAATCAACTTTTTTACCTTCTCCATCTTTGTATAAAAGGTCCCTTTGAGTTCTGACAATAGAATCTCGTCCTTTAGAGTAAAGATGCTTTCCATTAAATATTCTTGCTGTCCTGGCAAGCTCTTATCCGCTCCCTTTAATTTTAAAAACTTATAATCTTCCTTCTTTCCAAAAAGTTTTTTCTTTTTTATTCTTTCGATCTTTAAATATTTCTTTCTAGCCAAATCCAATATTTCTGCTATTACATCTTGATTATCTACTCTCTCATCTAACATTAACCCTGCCTCTCCTGGAGTTAGTTCCTTTATTGGTTCATAAACAAAAGCCACCCTGTGTTTGTAAAAAAACGGTCTTAACTTTTTTGGCCTACTTTCATCCATGTTAAAAACATTAGCCGATAAAAACATCCAATCTCTTCCTTTAAGAAACCATAAAACAAACATCAAAAGAGCTGGTAAGGGAATCAGAAAGACAAAGAAATTATCTTCAATCCATTTTCTTAAAATATCTATTTTTGTAGGCCACAAAATCTCGGTATCTTTTGAAAGTGCTATTAAAACTGTTACATTGTCCCCATAATCCACCCCTTCGTTGTAAGAAAGATACATAAATCTATCTCCCAAACAATTTTCATTTTCTAAATGACCCCCATCCAGGCATTCATTTCTGTCAATTATGTCCCCGAAACTATTTGTCTCTGCTAAATTAAATTCACACCTTTTATCATTAGCACCAAAAAGACCCGAAAAACAGTTTATTTTTTCAATTCTTCCGTGTGGAGAATAAATTCTCGCCCTCACCTGTTCCACTGGTATTTTCCAACCCTCTCCTGTTATGTCCCAATACAACTCGTCATGCTCTTCAAATCTGTGTAGTGCTCCTTCTACTTTGTATTCCACAACATAAGTTTTTTTGCCCACAAAAGTTTTATCTGCCTCTCCAATTTTAAACACTCTATTACCTCCCTCTCTAAAGTCAGAAAAGCTTATTCCTTTTCCTTTCTCGTCTGTGATTTTTACATCTTCAATATCTACTGTATAAGCCCAACCACCTCTCTTGTAATTAACTGGCACATATCTATAAATTCCGTGTTTATCAATATTCGTCTCGTAGTAAATTGTTTCCTTTATCGAAATCGAACTGTCTTTATTAATCCTGATCTCTGAATCAAAAAGATTTACCCTGTCTATAATGCTTGTTTGTGCCCACACTTTTCTGACCCCTATTCCTAAAAACAACAAACTAGTCAGTACTATCAATAAACCTTTCTTAAAAATCATTTTTCTTTGACTTTTCATTTCTTTTCTCTATTATAACCTCATGAGACCAGTGATTATCTGTGGAGGAATTGGCACAAAAGTCTGGCCTCTTTCTCGTCGCTCTAATCCTAAACACTTTCTCCCCCTCCTTAAAGGAAAATCTCTTTTTCAATATAACGTAAAATCTCTTCGATTAAAGTTCAAACCATCAGAAATCTATGTCCAAACCACTCCTAACCAAGCCCTCATTGCCCAACATCAAGTTCCCTCCATTCCCAAGAAGAACTATTTCATAGAGCCTGAAATGAGAAACCAAGGGCCGGCCACTGGCTTTATGGCCGCCAAACTTTTTAAAGAAGACCCTGACGACCCCTTCTTCTTGGTACAAGTTGATGACTTAAGAGAGCCACCTCGGATGTTTATCAAAACAATTGAAGAATGCGAACGGCTTGTTAAGCGTGATAAAAAACTTATAACCGGTGGTTTTGTGCCCAAGTACGGTGTGATGGGTGTTGATTATCTGATCCCTGGTAAAAAACTAAAAAACACAGGTGGTATTGATATCTATCAAATGAAAAAATGGATCTGGCGCGGATCAAAGGAAGAAACAGATCAAAGAGCCCAAAAAGGCTTGGCCTTTGTTCATGCCAATCACTACACTTGGACCCCCCGTCTTATGTTAGATGCCTATCGTCGTCACCGACCTGATTGGTATAACCCTCTACAGAAAATGATCAAGGCCTTTGATACCCCAGAAGAAGAAAGGGTTGTTCGAAAAGAATATGCCAAAATGCCCAAGGGTCCTGCTGAAGAGGTTACTATTCACGAGCTAGAAAAAGGTTATGTCATAAAATTACCCTTCAGGTGGCTTGACATCGGTACCTGGGAATCTGCCAATGAACACCTTAAGGCTAATGGTTATTACACTCCTCCTAAAAATCTCATCCAGATTGATTCTGAAAATTGTTTTGTCCATGCTCCCAAAAAGAAAATGGTTGGATTAGTTGGAGTAAAAGATCTGGCCATCATCGATACTCCTGACGCTGTATTGGTTTGTAAACTAAGTCAAAGTGGTCGGGTAGGGGAGATTGTAAAGACTTTAGAAAAAGAAGATAAAAACAATTTTCTCTAAAGTCTCTTCTAGACACCAGATAAAAACCATACGATACTCTTCTATGCCTCAAAAAGCCAAACTTTCTCTGACTCACCACTCTAAAGTAAATAAGGTCCTCGCTCTACTTACTCTTTCTGACATTTTTACCTGGGGCTTCTATGTCATGGTTAGCTCTCTTGCCGGAATCTACCTTGCCAAAAAAATTGACGGAAATCCAGAAACCTATGTTGGTATTGGTGTTGCTATCTATCTGCTTTCTCGTGCCCTAACCCAGATTCCCCTGGGGATTCTTACTGACCGGCTCAAAAAAGATGTTGATGAAATAACTTTTCTTTCT
This sequence comes from Candidatus Shapirobacteria bacterium, assembly GCA_030613565.1. Classification (GTDB taxonomy): domain Bacteria; phylum Patescibacteriota; class Microgenomatia; order UBA12405; family JAUWLS01; genus JAUWLS01. The sequence continues at coordinate 18,576 of JAUWLS010000005.1, forward strand.
ATTGGAAACATTTTAATGGGAATTTCCTATTTCTCTTACCCCTTAATCACCTCTCCTTCAGTCTACTTCTTCCTTCAATTTATCTTTGGTCTTGGAGCTTCTATGAATCTAGTAAGTTGGAGAAAACTATTTGCCCAGAACTTAACCCAAAACAAAGAAGGTATTTCCTATGCCTCTTATGACTTTGCTATGAGTTTTTCCACTGCCATCCTTTCTGTTTCTGCTGGTATTATTGCCGGCCTCTCTCAAAAATATTTTGATCTTGTCATGAGTGGCTCTGGCCTTTTGATGATGTTTTCCAGTTTTTTTACCATGTCCATCTCTTTTGTTAGAAATAGAAAATCAATTCGATCATCTAAAAAACCTACTTAAATTTTTTTCCGACTTTACAATAGTTATGAATAGTTATTTAATATAAAGATGAAGGTCATAAAAATTGGTGCTGTTTGGTGTTCCGGCTGTCTTATTATGAGACCTCGTTGGCAACAGGCCGAAAGGCAAAACTCTTGGTTAAAGACTGAATCTTACGATTACGACCAAGATCAAGAAAAAATCAAAAAATATAACATCTCCCCGGATCGTCTTCCTGTTTTTGTTTTTCTCGATAAAGAAGGAAAAAAAATAAAAGAATTCTCTGGAGAACTTTCTAAAAAAGAAATCCAAACTCTTTTAGAAAAATATAAAGATAAATAATAAATAAATTGTTCAAAAAAACATTCTTCCTTCTATTTTTAATCCCTCTTTTTTTATTCCTCTCTTTCCCCATAAGAGCTCAAGAGGGAGAAAAAACATCTCCTCCTGAATTCAATCTTCACCTCTTTTGGTCCAAAACTTGCCCCCACTGCGTTAGAGAAAAAACCTTTCTAAGAACTCTTGAAGAAAAGTACCCTTCTTTAAGTATTAGCCTTCATGAAGTGGGTGATCCCGATTCTCAAAAACTTTTTCAAAAAGCCGGCCGCACTCTTTCCATCAAAGCCGGATCCGTCCCTCTTGCGGTTATTGGAAATGACTATGTAGTAGGCTATGAAAGCGATGAAACTACGGGTCAACAAATCGAAAACCTTGTAAAAACCTGCCTTGAAGAAAAAACTTGTCCCGACATGTTTTCCTCCGAAACTAAAGTTAAGAAAACAATATCCCTCCCTGACAACTTCTCTCTTCCTGTCTTTGGCAAACTAAATGTTAAAGATCTCTCCCTTCCTTTTATTACCTTCCTAATCGCCCTTGTCGATGGTTTTAATCCTTGTGCCATGTGGACCTTGCTTTTCTTGATCAGCCTTCTTCTTAATATGAAAGACAGAAAACGCATGTGGATCTTGGGTTTTTCTTTTATCGCTGCCTCCGCCCTTGTCTACTTTTTCTTCATGTCTGCTTGGTTAAACTTCTTTTTGTTTATCGGCGTCCTTCCTTGGGTCAGGATCCTAATTGGTACCACCGCTCTTTTTGCCGCCTACTATCAACTGAAAGATTATTTTCAAAATAAAAAAGGAGGCTGCAAAACTGAAGATAATCAAAAAAGGAAAAAAACTTTTGAAAAACTAAAAGCCATTACTCAGAGGAATAATCTTCTCATCGCTCTTGCTGGAATTATCCTTCTTGCTTTTGCAGTTAATCTTGTTGAACTACTTTGTTCCGCTGGCCTCCCTGCCATTTTCACCCAAATTCTTATCATGAACAATCTCCCCACCTGGCAGTATTATCTTTATCTTCTTTTCTACGTCTTTATCTTTATGCTCGACGACATGGTTATTTTCTTTATTGCCATGCGCACCCTTCACGCTGTTGGCATCGAAAGTAAGTATGCTCACCTTTCTCGCCTGCTTGGAGGAATTATCATTCTCATTATCGGACTTCTCATGCTTTTTAAGCCAGAACTTCTCTCTTTTGCTTAAAAAAACCGCTTAAATCCTATATAATATAAACATGCCTCAAGAAAGATCAGAATCAAAATCAAAATCAAGAAAAGACATAAAGAAATTAAACCAAGTTCTAGGAGAAGGCGAAAGATTGGTCGTTGAGAAAAAGGGTGAAAAAGTTACTGCCATACGTTATCCTGTTTTGAAAAAATAAACCCAAAAAAAACTAAGGCATACCAAGCATTCTGCTCGGCCCTCCGCCACACCACCCATCCGCTAAATTAGGATGTCTTCCCTTAATTTTTTCAATATACCCACTCATTCTTTGTCTGGTCCAAAGAAGAGTAACTAATCTTTCCTCACCTGTTTTAACACATTGTCCAAACAAAGCAACTGCCGTTCTCATGCCTTTATCTGTCACCATTTCCACCATAGCAAAAGTTACATTTTTCATTCCATCTATAATTACCGAAGATGAACACAAAACTTTTTTGACCCAATCTTCTGGTGGCTCTGATCCAAAAGCAGTTGTTACTATATTTGCAATACCATTTGCTAGTTCTTCACCTCTTGTTTCTATCGAGTGATCATTTGGACTGAATAAAGTCAACTCAGCCCCCTCTTTTATAATTCCATGTAAGGCAACCGCCGCTGCTCCTGCAACTACCAACCCTCCAGCCACATCTCCTATCGGAAGCGGGCCATCTGCCACAGCCAACCCTCCAGCGACAAGCAAAGCACTTCCTATCAGTGAATTCTCACCTTTTCTTCTAGGATCACTGTTTACCAATTGAAATGAAGTTTCTTCTTTACCGATTCCAGCCAAAGCACCTATTGGCTTCAAATCAGTTAAAGAATTATCCGTGAAAACAATCACACTCTCAGTACCTGACTTTTCCAACAATTCCTCCATTTGACCAATAGACCTTCTTGTCTCAGGACTCAATAGGGATTCAGTACTTATCGACTCACCATTTCCACAACGACTTAAAACAGTTCCCAAACCAAAAAAACTCAGCATTTTCAAAAAATCTCTTCTTGATATTCTTGATGGGTCATTTTCTCTCACAATGCCTTATATTCTATATTATAAGCTAGAAAAGATCAAATTTTTAACCTTTCTTAATAAAGTAATGTAAAATAAACCGTTATCCTATTTTACAAAAAATGGCCCTCACCAACTCACTTTTTGCTGCTTTAATCATATCCTTATTGTCCTTTGTTGGACTCATCGGCCTCTCTTTAAACAAAAAGTTCCTCAAAAAAATAGTTCTCCATTTAGTATCTCTGTCGGTTGGTGCTCTTTTAGGTGGTGTTTTTTTTCACCTTCTTCCGGAACTTGGAGAAGGTGGTTTGTCCTCAACTTCTAGTTCAGCCATTCTTTTTGGACTTTTACTTTTCTTCATTCTTGAAAAGTTCATTTCTTGGCGCCACTGTCATCACGAAACCACTAAAGACCATCCTCATCCTGTTGCTATTTCCAACTTTATAGGCGATGGCCTTCACAATCTTTTGGATGGTCTTATGATTGCGGCTGCCTTTTCTACCTCTACCACCCTTGGAATTTCTACTACCATTGCCATTGCCTTTCATGAAATACCTCAAGAAATAGGGGATTTTGGTATCTTTCTCTACGCTGGTTATTCTATCCCCAAGGCTCTTTTTCTAAATTTTCTTTCTGCTCTTTTTTCTCTCTTGGGTGTTGCTCTTTTTTTCATCCTTGGCCAAAGAGCCACCAACCTTGAATCACTAATCCTCCCCCTTCTTATTGGTAGTTTTCTTTACATAGCCGGGTCTGATCTTATTCCTGAACTAAAAAAAGAAACAGCCCCTAAAAAAAACATCGCCCAATTCTTCTTCATCTCTCTTGGTCTCCTTTTTATGTTTTTACTCCCTTAAACTTTCTGTTATCATCACAAGATGAGCAAAAAAAGCAAAAAACCGATCCTCGGAATTTTTATCCTTATCCTCTTTTTATCTGGAATTGCTCTTGGTTTTTTCTTCCGCAGTTCACCTCTTCCTTTTAAAAAAGACCAATCCCAAGAAAAAGACCCCTATACCGCCTTTGTGACCGAGGTTTATGACAAGATTCAAGAAAACTATTGGGACGAAATAACAGATGAAAAATTAAGTACTCTTTTCAAACTCGCCATGGAAAAAGTTCTCGATGCTCCTCAAGTATTAGAAGGGCAGAACAAAGACGCTGTTCTTTCCCTGATAAAAAGCTCCATAAAAGATAAATCTGACGAAGAAAAAAAAGAATTCTGCGCTTCTGTTTCTGACGTTGTTCTTGCCAATCTTGAACCATTCGGTCGCTCTCGTCTCTATACCACCAAAAAAGAACAGGAATTAAAAAACAGGGTTGAAAATGTCGACCCCAATACTGATCAATATCAAGTCCTTGGCCTCAATAAAGACGCTACTCAAGATCAAATCCAAAAAACCTTTGCCGAAGTTGAAGAAACTTTGAAAGAAGACGACTCAGAAGAGGCCCAACAAAAACTTCAGCAAGCCCAAAAGGCCTACGACACTTTAAAAGATGAAGAATTTAGAAAAAACTACAACCAGTCTGGTGTTGAAACCTCAATTGCCTATGAATTAGTTGATCCCAAGATTCTTCACCTTCATATCAAGCAATTTACTCCCACCACCTTCAATGAACTCCAAACCATCACCGAAAAGTTTGATCAAGGAGACCAGTTAGACACCTTAATTCTCGACCTTCGAGACAATGTCGGAGGAGCCATCGATGGACTCCCTTATTTTCTTGGTCCCTTTATTGGTCAAGACCAATACGCCTATCAGTTTTATCACCAGGGAGACAGGCCAGACTTCAAAACTAAAATCGGATGGTTACCCAGCTTAATTCGTTACAAAAAAGTCGTTGTTTTAATAAACGAAAAAGCCCAATCTTCCGCCGAAGTCATGGCTGCTGCCTTAAAAAGATACAATGTTGGTGTTGTCTTAGGAACCACTACCAGTGGATGGGGAACTGTTGAAAAAGTCTTTTCTCTAGATTCCCAACTTGATCCCAACGAAACCTACTCCATGTTCTTAGTCCACTCTCTTACCTTAAAAGAAGACAACCAGCCCATTGAGGGAACCGGTGTTACTCCCACTATAGACATTTCTTCCCCCGACTGGAAAGAGCAATTAAACTCTTACTACAACTATCCCAAGTTAACCTCCGTTATTGAAGAGATCTGGCAAGAAGATTTATAAAATGCGTATCCAAATCCACGACGAAAACACTGCCACTGGAAAAAAACTTTATGATTTCACTCAAAAGGCACTAAAACGACTTCTTTCAGACATTAAACCCGAATACATCAAAAACACCAGAAAACTAATTGACCTTGCCATTCCCGGAAAAACTGCTCTCTTTATAGACGATGAGCTAATTTTCCTTGATGAATGCCCTGAAGAAAGAGAAGTTTTAAAGATTATCGAAGAAAAACTGTTTCGATCTTAAAGCGAAAATAACTTGGTTGCATTTTTACCCACCCTCTCAATTACCTCTTTTACCTCAACTTCCCAAACCTCCGCCACTTTCTTGTAAACAAATCTTACATTTGCCGGACTATTAACCTCACCTCTGTGTGGGACTGGAGTTAGAAAAGGGGAGTCAGTCTCTAATACTAATCGTTCTTTTGGTATTTTTTTCACCACCTCACAAAGACCATCTTCATATGTCAGATTCCCATCAATACCAAAATACCATTCTCCCTTTAAGTTCAATATTCTCTCTATTCTCTTCTTCCCTCCCACATAACAATGAAAAACCCCTTTTAATACCCCTTCTTCTTTCTCTATTACCTCAACTGTTTCAATAACTTCATTCATTGCTTTTCTGGCATGGATTACTATCGCCAGACCATATTTTCTTCCTAATTCTATTTGAGCTTCGAAAAGCTTTTGCTGTTCTTCTTTTGTCCTATCTTTTTCTCCTTCTGGGGCAGGGGAGTAGTCCAGGCCTGTTTCCCCCACTCCTACCACTAAGTCCCTATTTTCTACAATTAATTCTTCAATCTGACTCAGTTGTTTATCTAAACCTTCCACACTTTCTGTATCTGTCTGTTGAGGATGAATCCCGACTACTGGAAACAACACCCCTGGATATTTTTTAGAAAGTTCTATATTTTCCCTCGACTCTTCTACATTACTTGCCGCCAACACAATCTTTTTTACCCCCTCTTTTAAAGCCGCCCCAACCCCTTTTTCTGTGTCTTCGCAAAATTGTTTAGTCAAATGAGCGTGAGTATCAATCATTCTTGTATTATAATACCTTCATGACAAATGGAGCCATAGAAACAGATAGTTCTCTTTCTGCAACATTTATAGAAATGGTAAAAGCAGGGGAAGGTGTATACCCCATAAGAGATAGAAAAAAAAATGATGGCCGCAAAGTTGTTGCTCGTGTCTATCTAAAAAAAAGAAGACCCCGCCTCAAGTTAGATAGATTGAAGTAGAGAGAAAAGAACCATTAAATCTTTGGAAACAAAATCTCAGCTGCCTTTACTTTTCCTGTAAACACTTTCTCAATCTTTTTTGCAGTCTCCGGAACAAACGGTCTTATATTAAAAGCAACCTCTAAAATTTCTTTTATGTACCCTTCTAAAGCTGGCTTGGCTTTATCTTCCTCTAGAGTCCATGGTTTTTCTTTATTTAACTTTGCATTCAGTTTACTTAGTTTTTCAACCCAGATAAAACTTAAAGCTTTTGGACTATCAGAGACATCTAATGCTTTTTTGACTTCAGGATAAAATCCAATCTTTTCTGTTTTTTTAACTTCCACTCCGTTTTTCTCCGCTAGTTTTGCTACTCTGGAAACCAAATTTCCAAGATTGTTTGCCAAATCAGCATTATATTTCTCAGTAAATCTTTCTATTCCCACATCAGCATCGTTCTCTGTTGGGAAAGAAGAAGCTACTAAATATCTTGCCCCATCCACCCCATATTTATCAGTCAATTGTTTTGGTGAAATTACATTTCCCAGAGACTTGGACATTTTCTGTCCATCAATTATGTAAAAGCTATGAATATAAGTCTTTTTTGGTATTTCTATTCCCGCCGACAAAAGCATTGCTTGCCAAATTACTGTGTGAAACCAAAGAATTTCTTTACCTAATAAATGCAGATCTGCCGGCCAGAAATCTTTCTTTCCTTCCACAAATTGACAAGCACTATAGTAATTGATCAAAGCATCAATCCAAACATAAATAGTTTGACTCTTATCCCAGGGAATTGGAATTCCCCACTCCACATTAGCTCTGGAGATGGAAGTATCGCGCACTCCAGCTTTCAGTTTCGCCAGCACCTCTGCTCTTTTACCCTTTGGGAAAATGTAGTTTGTTTTCTCATCTTCAATCAGTTCAATTAGTTTAGGAACGTACTTTGATAGTTTAAAAAACCAATTTTCTTCAGACTGTTCAACTGTTTTTTCTGGAGGATGCAGTGGACATTTTTCATCCACCAAATCACTTTCTGTCAAAAATTTCTCACAGCCTACACAATAGAGTCCCTCATACTTATCCTTGTAGATATCACCATTTTCATAAATTTTTTCGATCAACTCCAAAACCACCTTTTTATGTTTGTCGTCAGTTGTTCTAACAAAGTAATCAAAACTAACGTTTAGATTTTTCCAAGCCTCTTTAAAACGGGGAGCGATCTTGTCACAAAACTCTATTGGTGAAAGTTTTGCCTTTTGGGCCTCCTCGGCTATTTTTTGTCCATGCTCATCAGTCCCTGTTAAGAAGAACACCTCTTCTCCTAGTTGTCTGTGATATCTAGCCAAGACATCAGCCACTAGCGTTGTACAAGTATGGCCAATATGCGGCACGTCATTAACGTAATAAATCGGGGTAGTTACATAATATCTTTTCTTATTCATTCTCTGTTTTAAAAACTGCTAATAAAGGGTTTGCTTTTGCCGCTTCCCAAAAGAGAAGACGACCTTCACATTTTTTTAGCCTTTGTCCCTTTACTCTTTACCGCAGTCTTTTTCTTTTCTCCTCCAATTAGCTTACTCAACCTAGACTTATTTCTTGCCGCCCTATTCTTAGGAATGATATTTTTCTTTACCGCCTTATCCAATAAAGAAAAGGCCAGTTTAAGTCCTTCCTCTGTTGGTTTTGTTATATATTTTTTCTGAGCCTCTTTAAGAGTTTTCTTAAAACGTCTATTAACATCTCTCCTTTTAAGAGATTGTCTAAGAGCCTTTTTTGCCGAGTCTATCTGTGGCATAATGGCAAATTGTATCAATTCATTGTTCCTCAAGCAAGCCACATGCTAGACTCAAATTAAATCAAGCCTTCAATCGATGAAAAAAACCACTACCAAAAAAATGAAAAAAACTTCATTCAAATGGCTTTTTAAAAACGGGAAAAACGCCCTCCAAAAGCCCCAAAATACCATCCTTTCTGCCGCTGCTGTTTTAGCATTTACATACCTAGCCTCTGCCATTTTAGGCATTTTTAGAAATCGCGTTCTCTATGCCCAGTTTTTCTCAAAGTCTGTTCTTGAACTAGACGCTTACAATGCCGCCTTTCGTCTTCCTGATACTGTCTTTCGTCTTCTTGTTACTGGAGCCCTCTCTGCATCATTTATCCCCGTATTTTCAAAATATTTTCATAAAAACAGAAAAGAGTCATATCGTTTTGCCTCCAGTGTTGTCAACATTCTTTTCGTCTCCTTTTTCCTAATCTCTCTAATAATCATTATTTTTGCCCAACCTTTCTCTCGCCTTTTAGCCCCTGGCTTTACCCCTGATCAAGTTTCTCTCATGGCCAGCCTAACTCGACTCATGATGTTGGCCCAGACCTTCTTCCTTTTAAGTACCTTTGCCACTGGAATTCTTCAAACCAGAAAAAGATTCCTTATCCCCGCCTTAGCCCCCATTGCCTACAACACTGCCATTATCCTCTCCATTATTTTCCTCTCCAAGAAATTTGGCATCTACGCTCCAGCCCTTGGTGTGATTCTTGGTGCTGCCCTTCACTTTCTAATCCAACTTCCCCTCCTTCTTCAGTTAGGCTTTAAGCACTCATTCATCTTCTCTTTCAAGCTCTCCGGAGTTAAAGAAGTCATAAAACTAATGCTTCCCAGAAGTTTGTCTCTTGGCTTGGGGGAACTAGAAAATACCTTTGCTATGATTCTTGCCACCTCTTTTATCTCTGGATCCCTTTCTATCTTTAATCTAAGTCAGCAGTTAATGAGGCTCCCCACCCGTCTTTTTGGCGTTGCTATTGGACAAGCCGCCCTTCCTTCTTTATCAAAGGCCGTTGCTGAAAACAATCTTGAAAAGTTCTTGAGACTTTTAACTAAAACCCTCTCTCAAACCTTTTTTATAAGTCTTCCTGTCGTTACTCTTCTCCTAACTCTTAGACTTCCTGTTGTTCGTATTGCCTTCGGTGCCAAACAGTTCCCTTGGCAAGCCACCCTTACTACGGCCAACACCCTTGCTTTTTTTGTTCCAGCCATCATTACTCAGACTCCCACCCAGATTCTTATTCGAGCCTTCTATGCTCTCCATGACACTAAAACTCCTTTCTTTGTTTCCCTCTTTTCCTTTTTTATCAACATTCTTGTCAGTCTTTTCCTATCCTTCCATTTAGGATGGGGGATCCTTGGTTTAACTGCTGGAATCTCAATTGCCAGTGTTGTCCATTTTGTGCTTCTCCAGTATCTAATGACCAAGCGTCTACCAAACACTCTTTGGCCCCAATCTTTCAAGAAGATATCTAAAATGCTTTTTAGCTCGCTTTGTACCCTCGCTTTTTCCTGGTCAATAATGCGCTTTTTAGATGCCTACCTGCTAAATACCACCAGAACCATACCTTTAATAATTCTTACCTCTCTTGTTGCCCTGGCTGGCCTTATTTTCTACCTTCTCCTTTCTCACCTCCTATCAGTCTCAGTTCTTTCTGATTTCTTAAACCTCATCCCTCTAAAAAAGAAAAAGACCCAATCCTCTCTGTAGGCCATTGCTTTAACCTCATTTTTTTAGCATACTAATAATAAGATGCCTGCCAAAAAACGGGACATATCTCTGTTGCCCAGCCGAGAATTTAGTGAGTCTTCTCTTGGTCGTGTTGTGAACTGGGTCACTACCTCTGGACGCTATGTCGTGATCTTTACTGAATTTGTTGTTATTGGAGCCTTTCTTTCTCGCTTTTGGTTAGATAGAAAAAACTCCGATCTTTCAGACGAAATCCGTCAAGGAGAAGCAATTCTTCACTCTACTGCCGATTTTGAAAAAGAATACCGCCTCCTTCAGTCAAAACTAAAATTTGCCAACTCTTCTATTTCAGAAGATCGAAAGTTTACTGAAAGGTTGGGCCTACTTTCTCAAAATCTACCCAGAAACGTAATTTTTGAAAATTTAAGTTTTAATTCTGATTCAAAGCAAACAGAAATTAAACTGAGAGCCAGTTCCACTTCAGAAACCGATCTTGTTGACTTTATTACTAATCTAACTTTAGAACCAGCTATTAAAACCGTTAATATAAGCAATATTGAAAAAGACTCTCGTTTTACCGGTTACAAATTCAATCTAGAAGTTTTTTTCTCTAACACCTAATGCCTTTATCTATTAAAACACCTACCACAACCAAAGAAGTTCCGGTCCCCCAGCAGCCAAAAACTCCTCCTCACCAACCCTCTTCATCGGCTCAAGCGGCTCCGAAAGCAGCTTCAGTAACCCAGAAACCAACTCCACCCCCAACCAAAAAAGCAGCTTCTGATCCCAAACAATCTCCAACCCCCTTTCGTTCCATTAAAACAGCTCAGGAGAAAAACCGCCTCAAGCAATTTTTAGGTCAATACAGAGAAAATGAACAAGCTTGGGCCTACACTGAAACCGCCCTCACCATCTTTCTTGTCGCTGTTTTTATTTTCTTTGCTATTCGCCCCGCTATTATTACTGTTACAGGTCTTTTAAGTGAAATTAGAGCTAAAGAAGCTCTTGTCTTAAAAATCAGAACAAAAATCAACTCTGTGGTTCAAGCTCAAGACACCTACGCCCAAGTTCAATCTCGTCACGAGGTTCTAGATTCTTTCCTTCCTGACACTCCCCGTTACACTCACACCGCTGCCCAAGTTCAGGGAACATCTCAAGACACTAATTCAAATGTGAGCCAAATTTCTTTCACTATTCCGAATGAAAAAGAAGAAAGTAGAAGAAAAAAAACCCAGAATACTACTCAAAGTAAGGTTGTTCCTGTAATTTTTTCCACAAATACTACTACCTCCTACCAAAACCTCTTAAACTTTTTGCGATCTATCACCCAAAACAGGCGACTAATTACCCCAGAAGAATTTACCCTCTCTCAACCCAAGGAGGGTCTAAAAAATGAGACTTTAGGAAAAGACGAAATACTTATTAACTTGAGAGGAAGCTCATACTATTGGAATGAATAAAAAAGAAATAGCTAAACACATGGTTACCATTGGTATCTTCACCCTTATTACTACTTTCTTTGTAGTTTCTCTTCAAAGTTATAGAAACTTAATTAAGGAAAAAGAAGAAGTTGGAGAAGGTCTTAAATTAGACCCCATCAACCCTGAAATTAAAATGGATCTTCTAGATGAAATTCAGGCCCGAAAAGAATATTCTTTTAATGATATTAGAATTGTTACTCCTACCCCAATTCCTACTGCTACCCCCAGTGAAGAAGAAGCTCCAGGTGATGAGATCCCCACCTCAAGCCCTTCTGGCCAATTAACTGATGAGTGAAAAAAAAATACCAACTATTCTTAGTTTAATTCTTCTGGTTGCCGCGGCCATTGCCGGTGTTTTTCTCATCTCTAGGCCCAGGATCTTTTCTTCCCGAGCTGACATAACCTGCGAACCTGTTAACTTTAAGATAACAAATGTTACCGACAAATCCTTTGTGGTTTCTTGGTCCACTCAAAAAGATTGCTCTACTTCTCTTAATCTGACTCAACCCACATCTCGTCTTATAAACGATCTTCGTGATGATCAATCTGGTGTTTCCCGTAGCACCCACTATTATCAAGTAAGTAACCTATCTCCTGAGACAAACTATCAATTTGAGATTTTCTCTGGTGGAGAGACCTACCTAGACTCTTCTTATTCCGCTCAAACTGCCCCCATTCCTCAAAGCCCTATTCCTATAGCCAACCTTGCCTGGGGAAAGGTTCTTGATGAGCAAGAGAGTCCTCTTCCTGACACCATAGTCTATCTTGATATTCCCGGGGCCGCCCAGCTCTCATCTTTAACCTCCCAACAAGGTGTTTGGATAGTGTCTCTAGCCAATAGTTTCGACGCTATTTACTCAGACTGGTTTTCACCACCACTTGACACTGTTGAACACATTACCATAGATGCCGGCACTTTAGGTCAAATTTCTCTAACCGGAAACACAGACTTCAATAATCCTGTTCCCGATATTATTTTTTCCATCACCAACCCTCCAGTTTTACCTCTAGAAGGAGAAAGAGAACCAGTCAATTCAGGAAACCTCCCTCCTCAGACTGGACCTGAAGATCCCCAAATCCAATTTAGTCTTGAAAATCCAAAAGAAGGGGAAACTATAAAAACCCTTTCTCCTGAGTTTTTTGGAACGGCTCCCAAGGATGCGGTCCTGGAAATTACCCTTGAATCCCCCCAAACTTTTAACGCTGAAGTTGAACCGTCTACTACAGGTGATTGGTCTTGGACTCCTCCAGATGACCTTACCCCCGGAGAACACACCTTAACTGTTAAATCCACCAATCCTTTAACCGGTCTTTCAGAAATTATTACCAGAAGTTTTTACGTTTACGCGGCTGACGAAAATGATCCTGCTTTTGAATCCAGCTCTTCGGCTACTATTAGTCCTACCCTTGCTCCGACCACTGTTCCTACTTCTACTCCTACTGTTGCACCATCTCCAACAGCTACCCCCACAGGTACATTAGTACCAACTGTTATCCTCACCTCTACTCCTACCACCGCCGCCCGTTCAGTAAATCCAGCCACTGATTCCGGCATTCCTTCTCCTGGTACCACTTTCCCCACTTTTTTAACTTTGTTCTTTGGTTTAATCCTTTTTTCAACAGGAGTTGTCTTTGTCCTCAAGTAGTTCATTGACATATCTATTCATTTTGATTTAAGCTGAAAAAGTAGATACCATCAACACAAAAATGAAAAAAATACTGCTACCAGTAATTATTACCCTTTTACTCCTCTCTTCCTTGGTAGCTGCTGTTGTCTTAGTCAAACAAGTTCAAGAAACTAGGAAAAGAGCTGACACTTGGTGTGGTCACGAAGATGCGGGACATGATTATGGAAACCCCTGTGCTCCTGAGGGCTCCATTGACTGTGGTGGAGACGGCAAAGAAACCGTATGTACCAATGGTACTTGGCATGCCACTGGATATTGCTGTGGAACCCAACCTCGACCAACTGATCCTCCTGGCATTTCCTACTGTGCTATCTGTAATTACGATAACTTACCTGCCGATAAATGCGAGTGCACTGCCGGCTTCCTTTCTGGCAAAATGTGCAAAACTGCCCCATCAGAATGTTCTAATCTTGGTCACACCTGGCAACCAGATTCAAGCTGTATAGCTGGGGCTGCCTGTGGTGGAGGTGGAGAAGACGATGGTGAGTTTACCCTGGACGTTTCTGGCAATTGCATTGTTGCCAATAATGGAAAAAACCATGGTGTTGTTGTTACCAAGCATTGTGCCATTTGTTCTGGAACCGCCAATGATGGCTGTAGTAGTACAAGTCCAGACTATTTAAGAGGCTGTCTTTCTGATGATGTCAACATAACTGTTGCTGCCGGTGCAAGTAATTTCCAAGTTGCTTGTGCTCCAACAGATCTTGATATCTGCGAAAACTACCAAGTTGATGTCCACACTCCTTATGAAGATCCTACTGTTAGCAATGCTCTTGTTGATGAGCATGATGTCCAGGGTGATGAATGCTATCCAACTAACACCCCTACCAACACTCCAAGTCCCACCCCTACCAATACCCCCCCTAATAGTCCCACACCTACCAATACTCCAACCGGGACTCCTCCTCCAAGTAATACTCCTACCAACACGCCTACCGCCACCCCTGAACCCGGATGTTGGGATCTTTGTAACCTCTATCTGCCCAACTCTTGTCTTCCAGGATATGTCTGTGCTGACCTTGGTACCTATGCCCGCTGCGTAGCTGACACTGATGAGTGTCTACCAACTGAACAAAACAGTGATTGTACTTGTCCAGATCAACCAACTAATACGCCCACTAATACACCAAGTCCTACCAATACCCCAACTGGAACTCTAGTTCCAACCAATACACCCACTAATACACCTGTGCCTACTAACACCCCTACTCCAACAAATACTCCTACACCCAATCCTACTGCCACTCCTCAGCCTGGATGTTGGGACTCTTGCACTTCTACCTCAGACAGTTGCACCTCTGGCCACGTCTGTGAAGATATTGGTTCCGGAGAATACCGCTGTGTAGCTGACACCGATGAGTGTCTACCATCTCAGCAACTCACCAACTGTACCTGTCCTCAACCTACTGCTACCGCTACACCAACAAGAATCAGTCTTCCTGATGCTGGATTCGAGTTCCCACTTCAAGGATTAATCTTGATCGGAACAATCGTCTCGCTCCTGGGAATCCTCATTCTTCTCTAACAAATTCTCTGCCCATTATTTACTTTTTTTAAGTAGATTTTTTAGCTGATTCAACTGCTAAAATTAAAAAGATGTCTAAAAAAGAAAAAAAGATCAATTTCTTTCCCTATTTAAAGATCCTCCGTCCTAATCAATGGATTAAAAATTTGAGTCTTTTCGCTGCTATTATCTTCGCTGGAGAATTAAGCAATAGAGGAGTTTTTCTAAAAGGTTTAATAGGTTTTGTAACCTTTTGTCTCCTCTCCTCTTCTTCTTACATTATAAATGACATCGTTGACGCTCCTCTAGACAGATTACACCCTCGTAAAAAAAATCGTCCTGTCGCTAGTGGTGCTATAAAGCCAGGTCCTGCCATACGTTTTTCTTTTTTCCTGTTACTTAGCTCTCTTCTTTTGGCCTATTCTTTAAGTCCCAGTTTCCTCGGGATCTCAGTCCTTTATATAGCAATCCACCTTCTTTACTCCTTTGTTTTGAAAAAGAGAGCCATCTACGACATTATTGGTATCTCTCTCTCTTTTATTATCCGAGCTGTTGCTGGTCAAGTTGCTACTGGATTCCATCTTCCCATCTGGCTCATGTATACCGTTATCTTCCTCTCTCTCTTTGTAGCCAGTGGTAAAAGAAGAAGTGAATTAATCTCTACCGGAAAAACTACTCGTCCCTCATTAAAACGCTATCGAGAACAACTTTTAAACTTTTACATCACCATGTTTGCTGTTTCCACACTTATCAGTTACGCTCTTTTTGCATTCACTGCTCAACCTGTCAGTTTTGGTGGCGCTCTCAGACTTACTCTCTTTCAAAAATATCCCGACTTTGCCCTTGAACAAAGAAAATGGATGATGCTTACTGTTGCCCCTATTATCTTTGGAATCATGCGCTACGGTCAAATCATTTTTGACGCCCAAGAAGGGGAGCGCCCTGAAAAAATTGTCACCAGCGATATACCTCTAATCTTTGCCATCCTTGTTTGGGGTCTCACGACTGTTATGATTATTTATGTCTTCTGACAAATCCCTCCTCAAATCCCCCTCTTTCTTTTTAAATCTCTTTCTTCTCTCTTTTCTTTTGTTGGTTTGTTTCATAAACCCAGATTGGGGACAAGGACATTTTTTTCATCCTGATGAAAACAACATGGCCCGAGCTCTTTCGGGACTAAACATCAACGATCTTAATCCTCGTTTTTTTGCCTACGGCCAATTTCCTCTCTACCTCTCTTTTTTTACAGGGCAAATATTAAATTTCATCTTTGGTATCAAGTTTGGTACTGCCCTTTCTTTTTCCACCTCCGTTTACCTTCTGCGCTTTTACTCCGCTCTTTCAGTCCTTCTTCTGTTCTTTTTTTCAAAAAAAATTTATCAAAACCTATTTCCCAAACATTCTCCCCACCTAATCCTTCTTCTTTCTGCCCTGACTCCTGGATTAATCCAAATCGCTCATTTTGGAACCACTGAAGCCCTTCTTTCTCTCGTCTTTGTTTCAAACATCTACCTTTCCCTTCTTCTTTTAAAAAGTAAAAAACTTCCCCAACTTATTTTTCTCTCCTCTCTTGTTACTGCTATTGGTCTGGCCTCTAAGCTTACTGCCCTTTTCTTCGTTCTTCCTCCCCTCATTTCTCTTTTCTTTCTCTTTTTCTCGTCTCCCAAAAAACTAAAAATAATTCTTCTTGCTTTTACTTACCTTTTTTTAACACTTTCTCTTTCCGTTCTTCTTTCTCCCTACAACTTCATCTCCTTCCCTGAGTTTCTATCCTCTATGACCTACGAAGTATCTGTTGCCAGAGGCACCTTAGACGTCTTCTATACTCGTCAATTTAGAGACACTGTTGCTTATCTCTTTCAGCTAAAAAAGATTTATCCCTTCGCCCTTGGGGTCCCTACATTTCTCTTTTCTCTTGCCTCCCTTCCTCTCCTTATCCTCAGTTCTTTCAAAGCTTCTTCTCTTTTCAGAAAGAAACTCCTCATCCTCATTCTTCCGGTTCTGACATTCTTTCTCTACAATGCTGGACTTTACAGTAAATGGACTCGCTTTCTTGCTCCCACCTTCTTCCTCTTTCCCATTCTCACCACTTATTTAATTCTTTCTTTAAAAGGATACTTAAAGAAGAAGAAAAAAATCTTCCTCTCTTCTTTCCTTCCTCTCTTTTTAGTCATTATCGTCATTCTTCCGGGGTTTATGTTTTTAAGAACTTATTTTTCACCCGATGTTCGAGTTCAAGCCACCACCTGGATGATTAAAAACATTCCCTCCGAATCAGTTGTCCTTTCTGAAGCTGGAAATGTTGTTAATATTCCCCTTACCTCACCCCCTTTTGTAGTTAACAACTTCGACTTTTATGAGCTCCACCAACAAGAAAATCCCATTCTTTCCCTATCTTCCGTTCTTTTTGAATCTGATTACATCATCATTCCTTCTCGCCGAATCTTTAAAAACCACTCTACTTCCAACTTTCCTATCACTCAAAAATACTATAACCTTCTTTTTTCAAAAAAACTCGGTTTTACACCTTTAAAAACATTCTCTGATTTTCCCCGGATTGAAGCTCTTAGTCTAGTATTAGAAGATGAATCAGCCGAAGAAACCTGGTCTGTCTTTGACCACCCTGTTGTAAGGATCTACAAAAAAACCACCCCTCTTTCTTCATTTGAATACCAAAAACTTTTAACCACCATAACCACTCTATGAAACTAAAGATAAAACCCAAACTAATTTTTCTCCTTCTTCTCTTCTTCGCCTTTTTCTTAAGAATCTATTCTCTTAACTGGGATCAATCAAATCACCTCCATCCTGATGAAAGAATGATTACCATGGTCTCCGAAAAGATTCGTTTCCCACCTTTGTCTTCAAGTATGTCTCTTTCCCAAAAAATTCAAACCATCTTTTCACCCACTTCTTCCTTAAATCCTCAATTTTTTGCCTATGGATCTTTCCCCATTTACCTCCTCCGCTTTACTTCTTATCTTCTCTCTTTTATCAATCCTTCTTTTGGGACTTATCTTTATCAAAACCTAGTCGGTCGTCTTCTCTCTGCTCTCTTTGATACCTTTTCTCTTCTTCTGATCTTTAAAATTACCCTCTCTGTTTTTAAAGATAAAAAAATAGCTTTTCTTTCCGCTCTTTTTTACACCCTCTCTTTCTTTCCCATCCAACTTTCTCACTTCTATGCCGTTGATACTCTTCTTAACTTTTTCATCCTCCTTACTCTTTATAGAATTATTCTTTTTTACGAAAAACAATCCCTTAAAAACGCCTTTTTCATTTCCTTTGCCCTCGCCCTCGCCCTAACCACCAAAATTTCTGCCACCCTTCTTATTCTTTCTTTGGGGACTGGACTGGTCGTAGCCTTTCTTCTTTCTCTTAAAAAACAAATCTTTGGTTTAGAGATAAGTTTTATAAAAAAACTAAAAACTTACCTTGAAAAAACAGTCCATCCTAAGTACTGGACAACCACTCGTCTTAAAAAGATAAAGAAACTCTTTCTTCATACCTTTCTTATCTTTCTCTTCGCCGTCCCTCTGCTTTTTATCTTCCAACCCTTTGCCTTCCTCGACTTCCCTCTTTTTTGGCGCCAAATTAACGAACAGCGAGCCATGACCAAAGACGCCTTTGTTTTTCCTTATACCCTCCAGTACGTCAATACCACCCCTTACCTCTATCACTTAAAAAACATCTTCCTCTGGGGAATGGGTCCTCTTCTTTCCCTTCTTTCTTTTTCTGGACTTGCCTTCACTCTTTTTAAACTCGTCAAAGGTTTATTAACTCCCGGTAACGAAGAATCAGAAGGTAAACAGTTAATTCTCTTTTCTTTCTTTATTTCTTACTTTACCGTCACTGGTCTTTTTGCAGTTAAGTTTATGCGTTATTGCCTTCCTCTTTATCCTCTTCTCTCTATTCTTGCTGCCAATCTTTTGATTAATCTTTCAAAAAAGTTCCCTAAAAAACCTTTCCTTCTGGCTTCTTCTTTGTTTCTCATTCTTCACCTTCTTTATTTTTTCTCCTTTTTTAATATTTACTCTGCACCAAACACCAGAGTCCAAGCCACCACCTGGATAGAAAACAATGTTCCTTCAGGCTCAGTCATCTTAAGAGAGCATTGGGATGATGGTCTTCCTCTTGGGCATTATCAGGCCTACGAACTTGTTGATCTCCCCCTTTATAACCCCGACGCCGATCCTCAAAAATGGGACCAAATCAATTTTGATCTTCAAAGAGGAGACTACCTTATCTTGGCCAGTAATCGTCTGTACACTCCACTTTCCAAGCTTACAGATTGTCCTAACCTTCCTTCTCATCGTTGCTATCAAAAGACTGCAAAATATTACCAAGATCTTTTTGCTGGAAAATTAGGCTACCAACAAGTAGCTGAATTTACTTCCTATCCTTCAATTTTGGGGATTGCCATAAATGATCAATCTGCCGATGAATCTTTCACTGTCTATGATCATCCCAAAGTAACCATTTTAAAAAAGACTTCTCGCTAAATTCCCTGTGTTATCATCAAACTACCGTTAAACCAAGAACATGTCTACTGTTTTCATAAAAAAGACCTCTCCCCAAACCATCCTTAAAGATTACTCCTATCTTCTCAAGAACTTTCCTAAACCCAAAAACACCCCTACCATCATCAAACTAAACCTTTCTTGGACCAAATTTTACCCTGCTGTCTCAACCCCTCCCTGGCATTTTGAAGCTGTCATAAAATGGCTGATCCGCTCCGGAGTTGATCCCAAAAACATCATTCCTGTCGAAAACAAAACTGTTGTTACCAAAGTAAAAGAAGGTGCCAAAAACCACGCCTGGGACAAAATTGCTAGAAAATATGGCGTTAAAATTCACTATCTTACCGAAGAAAAATACACAAAATACAAACCCAAGGCCAAGATGTTGGTTTTAGACAAAATCTTTCCTGACGGAATTCTTCTTCCTAAACTCATCATGGGCAAACCCCTCATCACTCTCTGTACTCTAAAGTCTCATGTTTTTACCACTACTACTGGATCCATTAAAAACTATTTTGGAATGCTCAATACCAACCGTCACCACTGCCACCGCTATATCCACGAAGCAATTATCGATCTTCTAAAAATTCAAAAAGAACTTCATCCTCAAATTACCGCTCTCATGGACGGTTCTGTTGTTGGATATGGTCCTGGACCCAGAGCCATGCAGTGGAAAAATGCCAACCTCATTTTAGGATCCACTGACGAAGTTGCCCTCGATTCCACTGCCGCCAGGATAATCGGCTTTGATCCCCAGGAAATTAAATATCTAAATCTTGGTCAGAAATTAAAACTAGGAAAAGCAGATCATGAAAAAATAACCATCAAGGGAATAAAAAAACTTCCCAACCTCAAAGTTGGCTTCAAGAAAAACACCCTTGCCTCCACTGGCCAAAAACTAATCTACAACCACCTTCCCGAGTCTTTGGAAAAAGCCCTTCTTCAAAGCTTCATTACTCCTTGGTCTTACTTTGCCAGCAACCTTTATCATGACACTTATTGGTACAATTTTATTGGGCAAAAAAGAAAAGATAAATATATGCGCTCCAGTTGGGGTCGTCTTTTCAAAAGCTACCATGAACACAAATAAGTTTTTTAAAAAAATTCTTTTCTGGCAACCTAAAAAAAATTATTTTAAAGCTCTCTCTCGTCTTAAGTTTGGTCCCCAAATTCTTCTTTTCCTAAATTACTCTCCTTGGCTCGTCGTTCTTCTGGCCACCATCTCCTTAACTTCCCAAAAAGGATTTCTAATCTTTCAGATCTTTTTGGCCATGATCCTGAGCGAGATTGTCGAGAAAGTAATCAAAGTCAAAAACTTTTGGTCTCGTCCTATAACCAAAAACAAAGACGAGCTTCCCAAAGGTTTTATAAAATCTTGGTACAAAATTGGTTCATTTCCCTCAGGCCATGCCATTAAGGCTGTCTTTTTCACTCTCCTTTTACTTACCCTCAAGCCCACTCTTTTTCTCCCTCTCATTGTTCTCTTGCTTTCCCTCGCCCTAATAAGAGTCATCCTTTCTCTTCATTACCCAATTGATTTTCTGGGAGGATCAGTTCTTGGAGGGCTGATCTACTGTCTTACTGATCTTGTTCCTTTCGACACCCTTCTTCCTTGGACCCAAAACATCCCCTTAATGCTTGCCGACCTTCCCCTTATCTTCACCTGGTGGTTAGTTATTTTTATTGTCTCTTCCTTTTTCCTTCCTCTGACCCTAAAACTCTTTTCTCGCTTCTGGGACAGAGGCTATCTTTTCTCCAAAGCCATTTCTGCAGCTCTGGCCACTTATTTAATCTTTGTCCTTTCTGTTTTCCGTATCCTCCCTTTTACCAGGCCCTCTTTCCTTCTCATTCTCATCTCTATTCTTGGTCTCAACTTTTACTTTTTTAAAAACAACAAAAAAGAATTAAAGGATTTTAAAAAAACTCTTAAACAAAAACTCCCTGTTTTTATCCTCCAAGAACTCCTCTTCTTTTCCTGTCTTGCCCTCTGGGCTTGGGTCCGTGGCTTTGGTCCCCGAATTGAAGGTCTAGAGAAATTCATGGATTGGGGTTTTGTTAACTCTTCTTTAAGGACTCCTTGGCTCCCTCCTTCTGACATGTGGTTTGCTGGAGAGTCTATTAATTACTACTACTTTGGTCATCTTATTGCTGCCTTCTGGACTCAGCTTTCTACCCTTTCTTCAGCCATTACTTACAACCTCCTCATGGCTACTTCCTTTGCCCTCACCTTCTCTCTTACTTTTTCCTTTTCTAGCAATCTTGCTTTCCTCGCTCTCAAAAAGATTAAAACCACTACCAAAAAGATCAACTTCAAACCCGTTATTCTCGCTGGATTAGTCTCTGCTTTCCTTCTTTCTTTAGGAGGAAACTTACATACCGTCTATAAAGTCTCAAAAATTTCAAAAGAACAATCCATTTCTTTGCAAGACGCTGCCAATCGTTACTGGTATCCAGATTCCACTCGTTTCATTGGCTATGACCCCGACATTGAAGATAAAACCATTCATGAATTTCCCCTCTACTCTTTTGTTGTCGCCGACCTTCATGGTCACATGAATGATATTCCCCATGTTATTTTCTTCCTTGCCTTTCTTTTAACTACCTTCTTTCATTACCAAGAAAAAAAGAAAAAACCCAGAAAAATATTTGACCCCAAAGATCTTTTCTTTATTGTCCCCACTGGTCTGACCCTCTCTATCATGTACATGACCAACGCCTGGGACTTTGGAATATATGGCCTTTTCTTTGCTCTTTTTACTTTCCTTTCTCAAATCTTTTTGACCAAGGACCTAAAAGACACTTTTCAAAGAACCAAACTTATTGTCCTCAGAACCGCTCTTTTAGGAATATTAGTTATCTTTTCCTGGTTCGTCTTCACTCTCCCTTTCACCATTCATTTTAAAGTCATCGGGGAAGGATTAAGGTTTTCTGATACTCACACCCCTTTCTATCAACTTTTCGTCCTCTATGGCGGTTTCTGGATCATCTCCTCTCTCTTTCTAATTTTTCTTTCCTTAAAGAAAAAAGACAAATCTCACTCCAAGTTTCTCCCCACCGATCTTTTTGTTCTTACCTCTATTATTATCGCCACCATTCTTATCATTCTTCCTGAAATTGGCTACATCAAAGACATTTACGTCTATTCTCACCGCCGAGCTAACTCTATGTTCAAACTAGTCTACCAAGCCTTCATCATCTATTCTCTTTCCGCAGGCTACATTATTGCCCGAATTAAAGAAGGTCTAAAAACTCAAAAACTAATCAAAATTATTCTCACTCTCATTTTCTCCATCGTCTTTTCCATCCACATGCTCTATCCCTACTTTGCTATCCGCGGTTACTACGGCCGACTCAAAGAATACCAAGGTATCTACGGCCTAGACTTTCTAAAAAAACAACACCCCAACTCTTATGAAGCCGTCAACTGGATCAACAAAAATATAACCGGCCAACCTGTTATTTTAGAAGCAGTAGGGGACTCCTACACTCTCTACAATCACGTTTCTGCCGCCACTGGCCTACCTACCATCGAAGGTTGGTTAGTTCACGAATGGCTCTGGCGAGGGGGCTACGATCAACCGGGAGCAAGGGCAGAAGAAGTAAGGCAAGTCTATGAAGCCCAATCCGAAGAACAAGCTCTCCCTATCTTGCAAAAGTATTTTGTCCAATACATTTTCCTAGGAGACCTTGAAAGAGAAAAATACAAAAACTTAAACGAGTCTTTGTTTAGAAAAATTGGAAAACCAATTTTTACCTCCGGTGATACTGTGATTTATAAGGTGAATTAATAATGTCAGAAGCACCCGCCGGTATTCACAGAGAAAAAACAATCCCTCCTCTCCAAATTAAAGGGCCGGTAGTTATTGGAAGAACTGATCCACGAAAGATTACTAAATCAGAATTCGACTCTTCACCCGACCTTATTTATCATGGAGCCGCAAAAGAATTCAGCTACTCACCTGCTGGTGAATATGATATGGATGACACGGGTGGTGACGGGAGCACAGACTATGGAGTTGGTTTCTACGCCACTGACAGCCCAAGTCAGGCTCAAAATTATTCTTTAGTCAGAGGACACCGAAAAGACCCTGTTGTTTACAAGCTTTTGCCACACAATGCTCGAATGCTTGACGTCAGGGATTCACAAGATGAAAACCACAATGGAATTTTACCCCAAGATTTCGTTCAAAAATGGATTGCTTATTTAGAAAAATATGTTGGGAACAGTACCAATTTTGAACATTTCCCTGAACTTGTTAAGGATCACTTCCCGACCGAAATAAAAAGATTATTTTTAGAACCAGTACAAGATGCTATCGAAAAAGGAGATCCTCCGGTCATCATAAGGGCGAATAATTATAAACAAGAGAATTGTGTCGGTATATTTAATCTAAATAACAACGGACTAATAGATATTGCCTTTTCAGACTTCATGCAAAAAGAGGGCTATGATGGAATGGTTTATATGGAAAAAGGTGAGGGCAAGAACAAAGCCCCGCTCACCGGATATGTTTTTTACAATCCAGCCGTGATCAATACCTGGGAAGGTTGGCAATCTAGAAAAGAACAAACTACCTCCGGCACTACCACTGTTTCTGGAACAGTATAAATTATAGATTTTATCTTTTTAATAACACCCACTGTCCACTGTAGTGATACTTGGGGTTGTAAAGGATGGGATTTCCTTCCTCATCTACTTCTTGATCTAAAAACACCTTCTCTATCTTTACATTCAAAAGACTCTTGTAGTTTTTAAATCCAAAGTTTATTAGGTCAAAGTAGTCATTTTTTCCCATATCTGTCTTTGTAAACTCCTGATAAATCGAAAGCAAACTACTAATGTTTTCTGGATCTCCCAAAAACTTCTTATCCATTGCTTTTTTAGCTATTGCTTCTATTACTTGTTGCTGTCTTCTTGATCTGGCAAAATCCGTTCCTTCATTGCCCCAAGCCTTTCTTGATCTCACGTACTCCAAAGCCTTCTCTCCAGAGAGATGGTTTGGTCCTTCGTCAAAATGAACGTGCTTATACCGACATTCATAAACTTTCTCCTCTATATACACCGCATCCCCACAAAGATCTTCTTCTTTTCCTGGTACTGGGAATCTGTAATCATCAAAAGCTTCTGGTACATTGACCACTACTCCACCCATCGCATCCACCACCGCTGAAAAACCATTAAAATCAATCGACATACTGTAATGAATCGGCAACTCCACAATTACCCCCACTTCTTTTTTAGAAAGCTCTAGTCCTCCATAGTGGTAAGCAGTGTTAATCTTTGCCTTCATTTCCTCACTCCACACATCTCTCGGAACCGAAATCATTTTCACTCCTCCTGTCTTATGATCATAAGAAATCACCATTATTGTATCTGTTATGTCATCCCCATTTGTTTTTTCATCCTTGTGGTACCCAAGTAATAAAAAGTTTGTCTTATCCTCGTCTTGCAATATATCAAGCTTCTCAGACCTTATATACTCCTGAATCCATTCCTTTTTTATTCCCCCCATTGTCACGTACTTAAAAGCAAAACTCCCCATCACCCCCAAAACCAAACCCAAAAAGACCACACTTGCCACCAAAAACATTCCACTAACCAAAACAATCTTTCTCCAATTTAGTTTTATTTTCTCCAAATTCATCTCTCTAATTCTACCACCAAAGGTGTTATGCTTTTACCACTATGAATCCCATCTTAAAGGGTTTAAACCCCAACCAGAAAAAGGCGGTCACTCACAAAAAAGGACCCCTCCTCCTTCTTGCTGGAGCTGGTTCTGGAAAAACCAGAGTTCTAACTCACCGTGCTGCTTGGTTCATAAAAGAAGGTCTGGCTAAACCTCATAACATTCTTCTTCTCACCTTCACCAATAAAGCCGCTCAAGAAATGAAAAAGCGCATGGCAAAACTTTTTGACCAGAACAAAAAGGGAACTGTCTTTGCCGGTACCTTTCATTCTTTCTGTGCCCGACTTTTACGCATTGATGGTCATTTCATCGGAGTGGACAAAAATTACGTCATCTACGACACCCAAGACCAGCAAAACCTTATTAAAAAAATTCTAAGAGAACTTGATCTTGACCCCAAAGAATTTAAGCCCAATTCTCTTCTCTACACTATTGAGGGAGCAAAAAACCAAGGGCTTTTGCCAGGGGACTACAGGGCCACTGTCCGAGGATACTGGCAGGAAACCGCTGCCCAAGTCTACGAAAGATATCAAAAAGAATTAGATGATATGGCCTCCCTCGACTTCAACGACCTGCTTTTAAAAACCATTGAACTATTCACCACTCACCTCGATGTTTTAGAAAGATATCAAAACCGCTACCAATACGTTCTCGTTGATGAATATCAGGACACCAACGAAGTTCAGTACCAACTAACTAAACTTTTATCTAAAAAACACCAAAATATAACTGCCGTTGGCGATGCTTCTCAATCCATCTATGGTTGGCGAGGAGCCAACTTCAGAAATCTCATGAACTTAACAGTCGACTTTCCCAAAACCACCATCATCAATCTCGAGCAAAACTATCGCTCCACCCAAACTATTCTTGAAGCTGCCAACTCTGTCATTACCAAAAACACTACTCACCCAGTCCTTAAACTCTTCACTAAAAAAAGCTCCGGTGACCCTATTCGTCTCTTCGAAGCCGGATCAGAAATTGAAGAAGCCAACTTCATCGCTCAAACCATCAAAAGACTCCATGAAGACAAAGGATATGATCTTCGAAATGTTGCCGTCCTCTACAGAATGAACGCCCAGTCCAGAGCCATTGAAGAAGCTTTCTTGCACCAATCTATTCCCTACGTCTTAATTGGCGGCCCCAAATTCTACGAGCGAACCGAAGTTAAAGATGTTCTTTCTTTCTTACGTCTTCTTCTAAATCGCAAAGATAAAATCAGTCGTGATCGCTGTCAAAAAGCTTTGGGAAAAAGACGTCTTGCCCGCTACGAAGAATTTATGGAAACCTACAACCCTGCTGACTTTTCTTCCCTAGATACTCTAACCTCTGTTGTCACCGCCTCCGGCTATCTTGAAAAGTTTGATCTTAAAAAAGAAGACGATCAGCGCCGCCTTGAAAACATCAAAGAGTTAAAGTCTGTTGCCACCTCCTTTCCAGACCTTCCAGAGTTTTTAGAAAACGTCGCTCTTGTCCAACAAGAATATTCTGCTCAAGAAAAAGAAAAGAAAAAATCAAAAGAAAAACAATACGGAGTTCGCTTAATGACTCTTCACTCTGCCAAAGGCCTTGAGTTCGAGATTGTTTTCTTGGCTGGTTTCGAAGAGGGGATTCTTCCTCACTCTCGCTGTCTTTTAGAGCCAGAACAAGTCGAAGAAGAACGCCGCCTCTGTTATGTGGGCATAACCAGAGCCAAAGAAATCCTTTATTTAACCTACGCCTCCCGTCGCCTCTATTTTGGCAAAAGCTCCATGGGTGATCCTTCCCGTTTCTTGGTTGATATTCCCGACAAACTTCTCCACTTTGAAGAACAAAAAGACATCATCAGAGATCGTCGTGGTGGTCGTACTCGTTTTGACGATGATCTTACCTACGACCCTGATATATACTAAATCATGATCACTCGTATCCTTTACGACGAAGAAAGAAAACATTACGATCCTCTAGTTACCCATCCTCTCCAGACCTGGAACTGGGGAGAGTTCAAAAAGAAAGAGGGTCATGACGTTATTCGCCTAGGAGTTTTTGAAAAAGACAAACTTATTTCCGCCTACCAAGTCTCTTTTCATCCTCTTCCTAAACTTCCTTATACCATCGGATATCTTCCCCGAGGACCAAAAATAGACAACCAAATGCTCTCTGCCCTCACCTCAGTTGCTAAAGAAAAAAAATGCATCTTTATAAAACTTGAACCCAATCAAATCCACAAACTCCACACCCTCCAAGAAAAAGCCTTAAATCCCAAACCAAAGTTCGAAAATCTCCTTCCCTCTCCCAAATCAAACTTCTGGCCTTTTACCTATACCACCGATCTTCAAAAAACCGAGGAAGAACTACTTTCCCAAATGCACAAAAAAACAAGATACAACATCAAAGTTGCCCAAAAACATCAGGTAGAAGTAGTAGAAGACAACTCCCAAAAGGGCTTTGATCAATACCTAGACCTTCTTTTTGAAACTGCCAAAAGACAAGCTGTTTTTTTCCATACCCGAGACTATCACCAGAAAATGTACCAATCCCTAAAAGA
>JAUWLS010000030.1 GCA_030613565.1 Candidatus Shapirobacteria bacterium
CACTCTCTGAGCCCTCTCCAACCCCCACTGCCACTCCCGCCCCCGACTGTTCTCTAATGACCATTCAATCCGACTCATCCGAAACCATCGAACTTTGCATTAAACTCGAAGAACTCATCGAAAACCAATCTGTTCGGCTCACCATCAGTGATTTGCCCCCGGAAGAAAACTTGGAATATCAACTCATTTATCTTTACAACGACCAAGAACAAGCCGTTTTTGCCACCCAAGCCCTTCCTGTGATCGGCAATACCATTACCCGCGAATTTGAACTAGCTACTTGTTCCGGGGACGATTGTATTTACCACGACCCCGACGACCTTACTCTTGATATTATAATTATTATGAACGGTCAAGAATATTCCGGCCAACAAGTTTTTAATTTATGATTCTCTTTTTACTCATTTCTCTCTTCACCCTTTTAACTCCCCGGTCTGCCCTAGCTGGTACTGATCTTACCGTAAATTGTCAAACCATCGGTGGGGGAGGGGACTGTACCATCACTCCTGCCGCCACCCCTCTTTTTGATGAAATCAACTGGCTCCCTGGTGATTCTGTTGACCAGGTTCTGACCGTTGCCAACCAAAGCCTGACTGACGACTGCAGCCTTCACCTTTCTGTGGATATCACCACCGACTCCATTCTAAAAAATGTTTTAGAAAACTCCATCACCCGCAACACTAACACCGTTTACCAAGACACCATGACCAATCTTTTAAACGCCCCGGAACCCATTTTTTTGGAGACCGTTCCCGCCAACCAAACTTACATTTATGACTGGCATGTTGACATGGATGTTTTGGCTGACAATGCTTACCAAGACCTTTCTGTCGTTTTTGACCTGAATTTGCATTTTTCCTGCGGAGACGTTCCCACACCTACCAACACTCCCGCTCCGCCGGCCCCTGATGGAGGTGATGGAGACGGTTCTCCAACCTGTGACTTCCCTACCCCTTCAGCACCCACCAATCTCCAAGCTTCACCCGACGGTCCGGGAGAAGTAAATCTCGCCTGGACTCCCCCTACTGAAACCGTCACCCACTACGCTATTCTCTATGGCACTAGTCCCGGTACCTATATTTATGGAAACTACAACATTGGCGATGTAACTTCCTATACTGTTCAAGGACTTGTTCCAGGGCAAATTTACTACTTCGTTGTCATGGCTATAAATGATTGTGCCCCTGGACCTTATTCCAACGAAACCTCATCTGTTGCCGGTGGCGGAACTCTCCCTCCAGAGTTTATTCCTGGGCAACCAGCTCCAGGTTTTGAAAACGTTCAAGGTGCTACAACCGAAGAAGGGGAAATTGCTGGTGGAGACGAACTAGGAACCAGCACCCAAGGTTGTTGCCCCAAACTTTCACCCTGGTGGTGGATTCTTCTCTTAATAGAGGCCCTTTATTTTGTCTATCTTCATCAAGAAAACAAAGAAAAAGGTGATCCTGCCTTACCCACTCATATCACCTTCCCTCTTATTCTAATCATTGTTCATCTTCTTCTAACTAAGCTACTGGATCCTCGTTTTGAATTCCTGCCCACCCCGCGTTGGACCGCTCTTTTCCCTCTTCTTTCAATTCTGCTTTCAGTCATCTTTTATCCATTTGAAAACAAAGAAAAATGATCCAAAAATCCTCTTTTAAAATAACGATTCTAGCTTCTGCCTTTGTCACCTTTCTTTTCTTGCTCGCCCTTCCTTATCCTTTCAACTGTCTTACTTCCTGGGCAAAGGATTGTTGTTCTTGCTCCTGTCCTCTCTGGATCTTTATTCTTCTTCAATTTTTTGTTTCTCTCTTTTGGTATCGTCACCTTAATCTCGAAAAAGAAAAAGACAAACTATCCCGAGCCATTATTTTCGGACTCATTGGAATATCAGTCTTTTTAATCCAAATTTTTGTCACTAAATATTACATTGGAAAAGGAGCTTACGAATCAGCCGGATCTTGCTCTCGTTTCTGGATAGCGGATCTTTTCCTTACTCTCTTGTTTATTGTCTTCTAAACCTTCACCACCCTGCCTGTTTTATGTTATTCTAAAAGTGTGAAAACTCTTCTGTCCATCCTCTTTGTTCCCCAAGAAAAAAACAACCACAAAGCCAAAATTTTAAATCCCTTTGTCCTCGCTCTTCTGGTTCTTTTCTATATCGCCTCTCAGCAGTTTTTAAACATTTACGCCCTTGCCCGTCCTGGTGTCCTTGGTTACTCCTCTCTTATCACACCTGAAGCAATTGTTAGTTTAACCAACCAAAAAAGAGCTGAAAAAAACCTTCCTCCTCTCAAAATTAACCAAACACTAAGTGAATCTGCCCAAAGAAAGGCAGGAGATATGTTTGCCTTTGATTATTGGGCTCACAATTCTCCTTCGGGACGCACTCCCTGGGACTTCTTTTCTGAGGTGGGTTATGAATACAAGGTTGCCGGAGAAAATCTAGCTAAAGATTTTTACGACAACGAGTCAGTGCTCAGAGCCTGGATGAAATCTCCCTCTCACCGAGAAAATGTCTTAGGAGAGCGTTATCAAGAAATAGGAGTTGCTGTCGTTAACGGAACTATAAATGGCATGCAAACCACTCTTGTTGTCCAGCACTTTGCCAAACCCCTTATTTCTACTTTGGGTGACTCTGATCTTCCCCAAGCCACTCCAGCACCACAGGAACAAGTTATTACCGAGGAAACCAGTCTTACCAAACCAGTTTCCAATCCTATCAACCCTCTCTTAGTTAGTAAAATCATTACCTCCTTCTTCTTTGGTCTGGTTATCGGCGCCCTTATTCTTGACGCTTATCTAGTTTTAAAGAAAAAGGCTCACCGCCTCTCTGCTTCAAATGTTTCTCAGGTTACCTTCCTCTTTGTTATTCTTTTATTAGTTATCTTTAATCGTCAAGGACGAATCTTTTAAGCCATGCCTCAAAAAATGTTTCTTAGAGAATACAAAAAATATCCTCTCGACTATATTGCTCTTTTCTTGCTTCTCTTTGCTGGCCTTTTCTCTTTCCTCTCTGCTTCTTACCTACCCTTTAAACAAGATCAAATCATTTTTGCCACCGTCATCTCCTATTTTGTTTGGAGTCTTATCCACCACTACCGCAAAAAAGACCTCTCTCTCAGTATTATTGTTGAATACCTTGTTCTCATAGTTCTAGCTCTTGTTGCCCTCCTTTTTAATCTCCTAAGAGCCTAGTCAGTTTTCTCTACTGCCTTTTTCAGCCTCCACTCCCTTATCTTCTTATGATCCCCAGAAAGCAATATCTCTGGTACCTTTTTACCCCTCCATTCTCTGGGTTGGGTGTAATGAGGATATTCAATAAGTCTCTTCTTTTCTTCCCCAACTTCAAACTCAGAAAAACTCTCTTCTTTTACTGATTCTTCCTTTCCCAACACTCCAGGAATAAGTCTCACTACTGAATCTACTAGAACCATCGCCGGTATCTCACCACCAGTCAGTACATAATCTCCAATCGATATTTCTTGGTCAAATCCTTCCCTGATCCTTTCATCAAACCCTTCATAATGACCACAGACCAGAATCATCCTTTTTGCCAAAGATAATTCTTCTACCTTTCTCTGTTCCAGCTTCCTCCCCTGAGGACTTAAAAGTATTGTCAGGCAATCTTTGTCGTCCCCCCTAACCTCTTTTAGAGCTTCCCAAACAGGCTCCGGTCTTAAAACCATTCCCGCTCCACCTCCAAAAGGTCTTTCGTCTACAGTGCCCCTCTTATCAATCGCCCAGTCTCTTAAGTTATGTGTTTTTATTGTAACTAAACTCTCTTTCTGTGCTCTTCCTAAAATGCTTGAGGAAAACACTTCACTAAAGATTTCGGGAAACAAACTGATTATGTCTATTTTCATTTATATAGATTTCGTAAAAAACTAGGTTCAACGATTAAAAGTGGCAATCATAAACCGAAACCAAGGTATCATCGGGCAGTGTTTGAAAAAGTTTTTTTAACTCCACATCCCATTCTTCTTGTCCCTCGCCTTTAGTGGATCGCCCCCAAGGTCTCGGCTGACCCACCTGACACCATTCACCATCCTTTAGTAGGTCACAGCCTGTCAGTTCATCAAGATTTTTAATATCACCCTTTCTTGCCTGGGACACTCTTGCCTTGTTGCCAATAATTACAGGTTTACCAATCTCTGCTTTCCCATCTCCTTTTGTCTTTATGACTTTAATAGGAGAATAATAATCGTATTTCGACTTCGGGTTATAAACTGAATATTCGGCCCATTCTTTATTTTCATCTTTTTCCCAGACACCATCATTCCAGTCTTTTCCATATTTTTCATACAACTCGTCAAAGGAGAGATTGTGTTTCTTTGCGCAAGATTCAACGAAGCCCTCTTTTTCTTCATCAGAAACAAGTTTTGTTTTATATTTTGGTAATTTAAGTTCTACTGAAAAAGGAGCAAGTTGTCCCTCGGGGTCATTTCCAATTACCATCACTCTGAAATGCATAATCTTTATTATAAAGGACTTTTGATCTTTTTTAACCTTGGGTTCATAACCTTGGTGTAAATTTGGGTTGTTCTGATGCTTTGGTGTCCTAATAATTCTTGCACATATCTAATACTCACTCCATTTTCCAATAAATGAGTTGCAAAACTATGTCTTAAAGAGTGAAAACTGGCCTTTTTCTTAATACCTGCCTTTACCAGTCCATTTTTAAACACTTTTTGAGCACTGGCGCTCGTTAACTTTCCACCTCTCTCGCTTTGAAAAACAAAATTTTCACCTGCCCTGCCTATTACCAAATTCTGCAAATCACCTCTTATCTTTTCTGGCACAATTGAAATCCTATCTCTCTTTCCCTTACCCTCTCTTATACAAACCGTCAATTCCTCCAAATCCAAATCTGCAATTTTTAAACCAACAACTTCACTCACCCTCAATCCTGCTCCATACGCCAAACTTAAAATTAGCTTATGTTTAATATTTTTTATAGATCCGACAATCAAACCCACTTCTTTTCTTGAAAGTACCACCGGTATTCTCTTATTCTTCTTAACAAATCTTATCTCCACCCTTTCGGTACTTTTCATTACTTCCCGATAAAAAAACTTAATTGCATTTAAATACAAATTGACAGTCTGTGCTGCCCTCCCTTTCTTGTTCATCCTCAAAAGAAACTTACGAATACTGTCTACTTCTAAAACTTTCCAACTCCTTCTTTTAAAAAGAAAATATTTCTCCAGACAATTAAGATAACTTTTAACAGTCTTTTGACTATAGCCTCTTAAAAGAAGTTCATTTTTCGTTTTTTTTAATAACTCCTCCATTATTTTTTGTTAAAATAGACTATCCTTTAAATACTAGTAATTCAGTATAATACACTCAATTGAGGATATTATACGAAAAACATTCCGTATAATATCTAGTTGTCCGAAATAAATTTAAAAATTTTTCCTATTAATTATGAACGATAATTGCTTAACCTGCCAATACAACAAAGATCCAGAAAAATCACCAGGGGGCTGGATTAAAGAGTATGGCAATTGGATTCTTGAACACATAAACGAACCTATTCCTGTTTTGGGCTGGCTTGTTTTGAAAACAAAGCGTCATACTGAAGGAATCACTGGCATGAATAGCGACGAGGCCAAAGAGCTCGGTGAAATACTAAACATTATCCCCAAACTACAAGAAAATATTTGCAATGCAAGTCAAATTTATGTGATTTGTTTTACCGAATTGGTAAAGCATTTACATATTCATCTCATCCCCCGTCATGTTAACGAAAGACGAAAAGGCCCCGAGCTCTTTAATCTGATTGATGTGGTTCGAAAAAACAATACAGAAGCAGTCAATATTCAAGAATCCATAAAAATAGTAAAAAAGCTTAAGCAAAAATTATTGACTAAAAATTAAACTTACTCAAGGAGACGTTGCACTTTCACTCAGGTAGTGGGAGGTTAGTTTACTACCTTCCTTCGGGTCGCACAACACTGTATATGGGTTCATTCGTTGCACTCCCTCAACCCAAATTATCCTGTCTTATTGTAAAATAAGTTTAACAAGTTCAGTATAACTTCCCATATACAGAAACGTTGTCGAAAATACGTTTTTAATTTTAAGATTTTCTGTTCCGCTTTTTATTAAGAAATAAAAACATTTTAGGGGGATTAAAAGTAATGAAGATATGTAAAGTCAAAATGAGATTAATGGCTTGTTTTAATATAGAAGAATTGTGCAACTTGTTACTATGGCCATTAGAATCTTCACTTTTGAGCACGGCGTTAGAGGCAAGACTAAAAGGTAAAAAAATCGACAAAGAAAGCCTGCAGAAATCAGTAGTACAATTCAGAAAAAACTCAGCAAAGTCTAAAGACTATGAATATTGGACAGCAATCTTTTCTTTATATGAGGATGTTGGCGTGGGTAGTGAAATTTGTTTTTATCTAAAAGACTCTTTTGGTCCAAACAAAGATACGATTATTTCTTATGCTGACTTGGAAAAATTCAAAAAAGATCCACCCGACGTAATTATAAAGCACAAAACAAATGGGTTTTTAGAATTTGAGTTAAAAAGATACATGGATGAGTTGACCGAGGATAATCTCTTTAACTTTATTGATAAAAAAATATTTAAACACTATGGTACGGCTTTTAATTTCCTCGTAATATTGCAAAACAAACCAGGCACTCAATTGCATGATTCAATTTTCGAAAACTTATACAAAAGAAGTTTAAGTAAAGAAAACGGTTGCTAGAAAATCGATTTTTGTTGTTTCCAAGCGTCCCATAGTTTCTTTAGATCCGACCTGTTTTTAACCCTTGAAAAAGCAAGATACCAGAAGACAAAAGACACCTGTTGAGAGATCCTC
>JAUWLS010000024.1 GCA_030613565.1 Candidatus Shapirobacteria bacterium
GCGGCATAAATTTTTACTTTTTGGTTTTCTTTTTCAGGTTTTTGCTGACTTAAGAAAAGAAAGAGAGAAAGGGAGAAGGAAAGAAAAACAAAAGAGAGCAGGACTATCTTGTTTGTTTTGGTTTTCTTATTTTTTGAAATAATGTTTTCCATTTAGTTTTAGTTTTGATTAAAAAGATTAGAAGCACAGATCCAAAAACAAACTTTACAGCAAGGCCTGTTCGGAGAGGTTCTTTAATTTTGTTCTGGACCACTTTAGTAAAAATAATTTTCGATTCTTTATCAATCTTGACTTGATCAAAACCAGTTCTACCTCGAGTTTCCGGCTGATACATGAGAGAAGCCGTTGCAGGAGGAACGACGAATTCTCCTGGAACCACAATCCTTGCCTTGTATTCAAAACTTGTTTTTTTATCAGTGATGTAATAAATGGGAATAATCACTCCATCTTTTTGATAATTCTGAACAGAGTAGTAATGGTTATTACTCTTGTCATATCTTTCATTTTTCAATAAACCAATGACTGGAACCATGCCCGAAGGAAGGTGATCTTCTATTAGGGCGTAAGTTGTTTGCTTGTTGTTAGATAAGCTTGGAATTTCTATATCAAGTCTAACAGTAACGAGATCTCCAGGAGCGAAAGAATACTGCTCACCTTTGTCATTTATATAATGACGACTAATTTTTATTCCTTGGTCTAAGGGTTGGATTAGAGAATCGTCTTTAACCCAAAAACTACTGGTTAGTGTGGAGTAGAGATTGGAAGAGGAAGAGTTGTTTACAGTTATCTTTGAACTTGAGCCAAGTTTTTCAAGAGGAATGTCAATTGTCTTTTTGATGGATCCGGAAGTAAATTGTTTCCCATCAATTAGAACAGTATATTGCATATCTTTTGAGCTTTCTTTGTATTTATTAGCGTAGTCTGAAATGGCTTTAATTGTCCGTGTTGTGGCAAAGGTATGACTCCAATAATTTTTATTTCTAACGTTTATTAAATACCTGACAGCCCTGGTAACAGTGTCTTGGTATTTTTCAGATCCCAGAAGAGCCTTGATAGCAAAA
Source organism: Candidatus Shapirobacteria bacterium (assembly GCA_030613565.1). Classification (GTDB taxonomy): domain Bacteria; phylum Patescibacteriota; class Microgenomatia; order UBA12405; family JAUWLS01; genus JAUWLS01. The sequence goes on from JAUWLS010000024.1 coordinate 1,062, forward strand.
CTAGTTGATGTATCAACTGAAGAGAAATAAGTTTCGGATCCTTTTTCCCAGTAAACTGATTCTCCGGTGTTTTTCTGCTTTTGAAGCAAGGCATTTAGAGCACCTTGATCGTTTGGATTATATTTTTGATTGACAATGGCAAACAGAGCAAGGAGATCGGCTGGTAAACTATCTGGGTCAATAGATTCTAAATTTTCCGGAAGATCACTATCAGGGTAAAAAGACAGTCCCCAAGCAGAAATTATTTTTTCTTCCCTGGTTTTTTTCTCCCAATTTTTTGATAGGAATGACTTTGCATTTTCTAACGCAGAGTTTACAGGGAAACCTAGGCTCCTGGCTTCGTTTAGTTGTTCGACAACATAAGCAGTTATGAAGAGCTTTGAACTATTGTGCCACCAACCCCAGCCGCCATCTGAATTTTGGTTTTTTTGCAACTTCTTTATGCCAGATTCGATCATGGCGTCTATATCTTTTTCTTTCGCCAGTTCAGGAGATAATTTTGGATTTCTTTTGAGAATCAAAAGAGGAACCATGCTACTGGTGATTTGCTCATTGCAACCGTAAGGATAGTTGATCAAATATTTCATGGCGCTTGGTAAAGTGCCCACTATAGTCGAACTTATTTCGAGTTCTACAGAAGACTTTTCATGATCTGTTTTTTTAGGAAGCAAGAGACGATACTCAGTAGATCCGATTTTGAATTGAGATTCTTTTTGCCAAAAACCAAGCTCTTCCACTTCTATTTTTCCAGTAACAGTATCTTTTTTATCCTCTGATGACTGATCGACAACGGAAAAAACGTATTCTGTTTCTCCCTTAAAATCTTCTGGAATAGTGAATTGCCAATCGATCTGTTTAAAGTCGTTCTTAGACACCTCAATAGTGTGATCTGTGGGCGAACTTATTTTTAGGTCTTGGTTTTTAAAAGAGGCAGTAAAAACTCCTTCTTGATCGGTAAAGTTATGAATCAGAGCGGAAAAAGTTACTTTGTCTTTTTGTCTTAGAATGTTTGGGAGGATGGGTCTTATGACTAAATCTTTGCTCACTTTTATTTCAGTGAAGGTTTCGTTTACTTTAGTGTCTTGAGTGTTGGCGATGGCTGCAATTACCCAGGTGGTTAAGTTATCAGGTAGTTTAAATTTAACCTGGGAATGGCCGGACTGGTCGATATTTATTGTAGGGTTCCAGTAAGCAGCGTCAGCAAAGTGTTCTCGTTCTCCACCTCCCTTATCATTGTGAACCCAATAGTTTTGAGCAAAATAAGTATGATATTTTTCAACGACCAGATTATGAACACTCACTTGACCCCTTGACCATTCAATGGAGGTGATGGGCATTTCCTGTCCATCTTTAGTCAGTAAAGTATCACCCAAACGAGCGTTGGCGGCAGGAGTCCAGTTTTTGTTTATATTTACTAGATGATTAGAGGTTAATTTTAAATTTTTGTTGATAATGAGATAGGAAGACTCTTTTGTTTGGTGGGTTTTTAAAACCGTGGCCTTGACTAAACTGCTGTCTTGCGTTCCAGCACGAGTTAAAACTTTTTCACCAGGTTTAATGTCCTCGATATTTTTAAGACTGTTGTCAGACATCAAGACTTTTGTCCCTTCTAGAAAGCAACCACCCATTTCTGCTCCCCCACCAATGTAAATACCCCTGAAAGAATTAGATTCTTGGGTGTTATTGTATCTTTCTTTCCAAAAACTTTGAAAAATGTCTGAATAATTTTTGTCGGCTAGTTCAAAGATGGCCTTGTCCACTGTCCAAAGAGCAAGGTTGGCAGCTGTAGGATTACCTTTTTGATCTCTAACAAAAAGGTTGACCGTTACTTGATCTCCGGGGCCATACTCTTCTTTGTCTGTTTTAAGTTGTATGTCTAACCTTTGCTTTTCAGGAGAAACACTTATTTGAAAGTAAGAGCTGGCCAAAGAATCATTGGTAAAAGTGCGAGCAGAAATAAAAGTGTTGGGCATATCTTGGTCTTCGAGCAAGGTTTTTAAAGTGGCCTTTTGGTCATTAAGGTCAAGAACCCAGTATTTGTAAGTGTAGGCCCGATCAAAGCTCAAAAAGACATCACCATTACCATCGAAGGATTGGAGACTTATTTCCACTTGATCTCCAGGAAGGTAGGTTTTTTTGTTTGTGTTGAGGGCCAGAATAGTATTGGACTGATTGCCTGCAGAAACATAACTATGGCTACTGACCCAAACACGAAAACTTTTTTTTATGGTATTTCCTCGATCATCTTCCGTTTCGACAGTAAAGATATAGGTTCCATAATCCTCAGGGGTCAGATCAAGAGAAAATTTTCCCTCCAGATCACTTTTCTTTTCTGTTTCTAAAATATTTTCGTTCTCTTCGACCCAACGAGGATATTTCCTATCTTCTTGAGCTATTGGCTTCCACCATTTCCTGACGACGCTGACTTTGATGTTTTTTTGCAGATCTACTTGATCAGTGTTGGGTTTCAAAACTAAAGGGAGGTCAATCTTTTGTTTTGGTTGATATGAGTAATATTTGTTATCTTGGCGATAAATAGAAAACTCACCATCTTTGATCAAGAAATTCTTTCCAACAAAAGCTGGATTGCCACTTTGATCAGTGTAATTTACCTCAAGAGAAAAAGTCTGGTAATGACCTGAGGAGTCATTTTCGTTGGTGGGAAGATTTATTTTTACCTTTCCCTTGGAATCTAGGGTAGCAGTTCCCTCTTTTATGTTTTTTCCGCCCCAAGTGCGATAGTAATTTTTGTTAGAAGGAGGGTAGTAATATTCCCCTTGGTATGCTGAATATTCCTTGGCATAAACTTTGTATTTAATTTCTGAATTGGCCAGAGGTTTTCCAGAGAAATATTGACCTTTTACAATAATTTTTAAATTGTCTCCTCTAATAACTTCTTGTCTGTCGGTTTCTATGTTTAAAAAATATTCTGGTTTGCGGTAGGGAGCTACTTTAAAACTAACCGTATTTCCGGAAGAGTAGTACCTAAATTGTTCTTGTTGTTTTTGGTCCTCCGGTGTGCTTATTTTTAAAGTGTAGTATCCTGTTTTAGAAGTTTCCGGTACGGTAAACTTTCCGTTCACAGTCCCTGATTGATCCAGATAATAAGATTTTTCGTGAAGGTAGTTGGGGTTTTCCCAACCAATATAGGCTTTAGCATCAACTTGACCAGCAGGAATTGAGTATCGTCCGTCATCGTCATCTCTAATAATTGCCTTGAAAAAAACTGTGTCTCCAGGTTTATAGATTGGACGATCAGTAAAGACAAAGAAGCGTTTTTGAACTGAGTTATTTTCGAAACTAGACCAAAAATATCCGGTGTTAAGATATAGAGCATTTATAGGCACGATTGTGTTTTTTCCTTCGTGCTCAATAACAGCCAAATCTGCCTTTGAGGTAAGAGAGCCGTGAGCAATCCCCTCCTGATCAATATCAGATTCGCTTATTAGATTTATTTGATCTTTTAAGTTGTAGACTTTTACGGTTCCGGTATTAATGCTTTTTTTGGTGTTAAAGTCTTGGCTCCAGAATATAAGATCATTTTTCCCTTCTTTGACCAGGGTTGCAAAATCACTTTTTACAATAAAGGCCTGGGCTTCTAGATCGGCCAATTCTGCTTTTAGAAAATAAATACCCAGTTCATCTATGGGAAGGTTTAGCTTTTTTTTGCTTTTGTCAAAAACCTCGACTTCCAACTCTTTGTAAAAATCTAATTTGTCTGAGTTAAGTTTTTTGTTGATTTGGTAATAATCTTCGTCGTGAACTAAAAAGTTTAAAAGAGTATCGGGGTTTGCTTTGTAAATACTTAATTTAACCTTACCTTGGATATTTTTTGCATCAAGGACGATGGAAATATTTTGGGAGTTTGAAAACTGGAGCAGTCCAGATTTTTGATAAGTATCAGATAAAATAGAAAGGACTTGATCGTCGGTGGTTTGAGTTTTTAATGGAAAAAGAAGGGAGGTAAAAAAAAGAAGGAGAAGGAAAACAAAAAAATTTCTGAAGAGTTTCATTACTGATTTATTCTATCAGAGAAGTAGGGTGTATTTTCTTTTTAATTCCTTGGAGATGGTCTATAAGATATTATATTCTATTAAGGTAATAAGTGGTTTTTTTAGATCAGTTTGTTTTTTCATATTTTTTTGGTGACTTTTTAAAGATTTTTAAACAACCTTGGGCGCGAAAGCAGTAGTTCTTTTGATGATGAGTGTGAGCGTAGGCGACAGTTTTGGGAGAAAGACCAATCATTTCTATCATTTGAGAAACATTTAGTTTTTGAATGGCGCAGAAGATGGACTATTTCTAGACGCTTGGGATTAGAAAGTGCCTTTAGAAGATTGGCTTGAGCATTAAAGACTTGGTTATACATATTCGATTTATTGAATAAATTATTTTTGGAGGAAGGTGTCAAGGGAATATTTAAAAAGAAGTCCCTTGTTGGTAGAATGGGATATGAATAAAAAAGTATATCTCTCAATTTCTCTGCTGGTTTTGTCCAGCTTTGTTTTAAGTGCTTGCGGCAAAGAACAAGCAAATACCAGTGGTGGAAGTGGTTCAAACAAAAGTAATGACGTGAGTGATATGTTTAAAGGGTCGGTTAAAGATCTTTTAGGAGTAGGAAAAAAAGTAAGGTGTGATTGGAAAGTAGAAGAAGGAGAGATGAAAATGAGTGGTGTAGTTTGGGTGGATGGTGAAAGGAGTAGGACAGAGATGGCAGTATCTACACCGGAAGGAGAAATGGTAACCAACTTTTTGAGTGATGGTGAATATACATACTCTTGGGGAGCGGGAGATCAGGGATGGAAGTTTAAGGTTTCTGATTTTGAGGGAGAAGTGGAAGACAGTGAGGTGGAAGAGGGAAATGCACAGTTTAAGGACTGGAACAAAGAGTATGAGTATGACTGCAAAAAGTGGGTGGTAGAGGGAGATAAGTTTAAGTTACCTGATGGAATCGAGTTTGTGGATATGGGAGAGCAGGTAAAACAAATGCAGGAGCAAGCAGAAGATATGCAAAAGAACATGAAAGGTCTTTGTGACTCTTTACCTGAACCTCAGAAAACAGAGTGTCTTAAGGGATTTGAATAAGAATTAGCGGAGGGTACAGGATTCGAACCTGTGATTCCCGAAGGAAATCGCTTTCGAAACGATCGCCGTAGACCACTTGGCTAACCCTCCATGGAGATATTATAACTGGTTTTGGGAATTTTAATGAGCTAGTCATGATAAAATTTAGTATGAATAAAAAAATGTTTTTGGGTATAGGGATTGCTTTCTTAGTTGGAGTTTTTGGAGTTCTTTGGTGGCAAGGGCAAGGAAGCGTAGAAGAAGAGAAAGGAATGGAAGAGATAGTGGAAGTAGTAGCAACAACAGAAGAAGAGATAGTGGTGGATACTGAAATGAAAGAAGAGGTGATAGTAACAGATTCCCCCACCATAGAACCAACTGCAACTTTGGCTGCAACTGTAACTCCTGATCCTTATGGTAATTGGACACAGTATACAAACAATAATGACAAGTATCGGTTTAAACATGATCCGGGGTGGAACTTATCTACACAAGCAAACACAGTGACAGTTCAGGGAGATGTAAGTACAAAAGGATGGCCAAGTATAAATGTGAGTAGATTAGTAATCGTGGCCAGTAATATAGCTGAATTAAGAACCGAAGTGGAAGGACTTGGTTCAGGAGCAGTTAGTGAGACTGCTTTTGGAGTTTCTTCCATCCCAGCAGTTTTGAATGAAAGAACCGCTAGTCCTCAGGCTTATGCAGGGAAAGAGTATTATTTTCTACATCAAGGAAATGTTTTGTTGGTCAGTTTAAATGATACGGGGCACACTGAAGGAGATGTTCTTTACCAGGAGTTTTTGGATAATTTCGAGTTGTACTAAAGAGACTTCTTCTCATTAATATATCCAGACCTCTATCCCAGGATTATCCTCGTCTGCGATTACGCTATTTTTTCCGTTTAGGTTTGGCCAGGCCCACTCATAAAGCTTTCCTGCCTCTTCTGGTAGTATATTTATGCAGCCGTGGCTCATAGTCTGACCAAAGTTTATGTGCCAGTAAGCCCCGTGTAGTGCATAGCCCTTATATTTGGGATGTTTTTCGTTATAGAAAAACATGACATAGGGCACGTTTGGTAGATAGTAGTATCCATCCGTTCCTTTTGTTCCCCCTTCCATTTTGATATAGCGAAATTTGCTCCACACCCAAAAACGTCCTTTGGGGGTTGGTGTCCAAGGTTTACCTGTGGATACTCTGAAATTATAGATTAACTGATCCCCTTGATAAGCAAAAAGTTCTTGTCTTTTGAGGCTTATTATAATTCGACGTCTTTCTGTGGTTTCTCCTAAGACTTGAGCCACTTTAGTGGTTCCTTCTTCTGGCACACTTATTGTCTTGCCTTTAAATTGGGCCAGGTTCTTTTCGGTTTCGTATACTCCTGTAGTTGTAAAACTACCTCGTGACACCCTAAGTCTTGCTTGTGCTAACAATCCTGCAGAAAGTGCTATTTGCAAGATGACTAGTAGAACAAATTTTTTCATTCTTGCTTTACTCTACCACGAACCCAAAGCTCTCTGAATTCGAATGATTTATACACCCAATGGAACACTACTCAAACCAGAAAGTGGGTTCAAAAGTGGATGCTTAAAAAAGAGGTTCTTTGTTTTCTGAAGGGTTAAAAGAACAAGGACTAGTTCTGAACTGGATTTAGGCTGGAGGGAGAGATTTTGTTCTGGGGCGGGCGGCAAGTTGTCCATTGATTCAGGTTAATTTTTGAAAGAAAGAGTGTCAATGTTTGTGTCTTTTAGATTTTTTTGTAAATATTTCGACAATGACCGACCACTAAAACCATGATATTTCCTGACTTTTCGATATCAAATACGATTCGATAGTCTCCTACACGAAAACGAAAACTACCCAAACGACTATCTACCAGACTACTGGCAAAACGTAATGGATCTTTTTGTTGGCAATACCAGTCAAGTTTTTTGATAATCCTCTTTTGTACCAGTGGGGATAATTTTTTGATTTGTCTTAGAGCCAGCTGGCTAAAAAAGTATTGATGCATTTCAAATTCCCAATTCTTTTTTTACCTGCTTAGCCGAGTAACGCCTTTTGCTTTTTCGAGATCTTTCAATTTCTTTTAGATAGCTTTCTGAAGAAAGTGCTTCTAAATCTTCTATAAGGCTATCCCATACTCGATTCGGTATTAGCACACCCAAAGATTTGTTATTTCTTAAAACTTGCAAGAAATTGCCCTTTTTGTCTGCTTTTTTGAAAAGTCGAGCCAGGCCAGCTTGAGCCTCTTGTATGCTGGTAAATTGCTGTGTTCTTATAAGTTGCTGGTACATGTAAGAATTATTACATGATTCTTAAAGACTGTCAACTTGTCAATCTTTCAATGGCGGGTTGTTGTTTTACAATGTGGCAGTGAAGGAGTTTGTACACCCGACAGGACTCGAACCTGTAACCTGCTGCTCCGCAAGCAGCTGCTCTATCCAATTGAGCCACGGGTGCAAAGAGTAGGGATATTATAACAAGGCTAGGTTAGATTTGGGGTAGAATTGGTTATTAGATATTTTCAAAAAAGGGGGTGAAAATGACAGATATTAATCAGATTTATAGATGTAACGTGTGTGGAAATATGGTTTCTATGGTGCACTCTGGGGTTGGACAGTTAGTTTGTTGCGGACAGGAAATGGAATTACTATCCGAATTGACTGAAGATCAGGGACTTGAGAAACATGTTCCAGTAATTGAAGAAAAAGAAGGTGGAATAGTGGTAAAAGTAGGGTCAGTACCTCATCCGATGGAAGAAGCACATTTGATTGAGTGGATTGAGATGATTTCTAAAAGTGGAGAGGTTTACAGAAAGTTTTTGAAGGCTGGAGAAGAAGCTAAGGCTGAATTTTGTGTTTCGAAGGATGAAGTAGAAAAAGTAAGAGAGTACTGTAATTTACACGGACTTTGGAAGGCATAAGACAACAAAAAAGCCTCTTTTGAGAGGCCTTTTTGTTTCTGGTTTGAACTTACTGAACAATCAAGGAAGTGCGGGAAGTGGAGAGGTTCATGTTTTTGACCTCGTGCCATTTTCCAGCCTGATCCTGATAAGTGTATTTCACAGAATAGGTACCAGTAGGCATGTCTGGGCGAGCATAGACATTCATGTCTATTCCCCATTGATGATTCCAAGCACTGTTTAAACTAACAGGCTGAGGAATACATCCAAGATGCCATTGTTTTCCAGCCCCATAAGCTTCAGCACAGAAAAGGACTTTGGTGGGAGTGGAGTTGGTGTAGTTTAAGTAAAGAAAACGGTTGCTAGAAAATCGATTTTTGTTGTTTCCAAGCGTCCCATAGTTTCTTTAGATCCGACCTGTTTTTAACCCTTGAAAAAGCAAGATACCAGAAGACAAAAGACACCTGTTGAGAGATCCTC
>JAUWLS010000012.1 GCA_030613565.1 Candidatus Shapirobacteria bacterium
GATAGATGGCATCACAAATTAATATTCCGAAGTCGTGGTTGTGGTGTCTACCTGGTTTAGGATAGCTGTTCCAAAACCGGATAAATTTACGATCCAGTGTCCTTCGTGAGCAATCATACTGCTTGGCCAAATTGATCAAAGCTGAATTCAACTTTGAAACCGAACACCCTTAACTAATAACTCTGATTTTAACATCTCTTGGGGAGTGAAATAGTTTAGTGTTTTTCTCGGTCGGTTGTTGATCTCTCTTACAATGTCGTCTAGTTCAACTTGAGTAAGACTCTCAAAACTTGTTTTCTTAGGTAGGTATCTTCGTAGGAGTCCATTGGTGTTTTCATTAGTCCCACGTTGACCTGAACAGTAGGGATCAGCAAAGTAGGTCTTGATTCCCATCAGATTGAGTTGTTCGTGTTTAACAAATTCAAGACCATTGTCCAGAGTGACCGTTAAAGCAGGGAAGTGTTTAAAGATCTTCTTTTGGGCTTCAATGGTATCAGCAGAGGACTTGGAAGCAATGACTTTGGCTTGAAGGTATATCTTTTTGTCTTTCTTTCTACTTCAGTATGGATGACTTTACTCTTAGTTTGTCTACCAATGACACTATCTCCTTCCCAATGGCCAAACTGCCTCCTCTTCTCTATTGTTTTGTGCCTAAGATGAATAGAGACGCGGTTGGGTATCCTGATCCTTTGGGTCTTCCTTCCATACTTCTTTCTCCTTTTCTTTTGTTTCCTTGGCAAGTATTCCCAAAGCCTTTTGTCTTTTAGCTTGGGGTCATAGATTCAGCGATAGATTGTTTCCCAATGGATTATTGATTTGCCGTATTTTAACTCAAGCCGACCACTGATTTGTTCCGGGGACCAACCTTTCTCACGAGTCTCTCTTTAGTCGGGAGCCTATTTTCGAGGATGTTGAAACTAAAGGTTAAGGGTGATACCACAGGCTTTGATTTCGGCGGCCAAGGTATAGTATTTGTCGTTGAGGTCTTCAGGGAATAAAACAACCGGCTCAAGGAGAGGATCTATGTCAGAGGCAAGTCTTTTGAGCTTGACTGAATCGTCATAGCGGTCTTTAAAAAGAGGAGAGATTACACAAAAATCTATATCGCTCCAGGCGTGGACTTTTCCCTTTGCCCAGGATCCAAATAAAACGTATTTGGCGTTTTTGTAACCCTCCTGGTCCAATTTGTGTTTGAAAAGTTTTATTTTGGCAATGATTGGTTTTAAATCTGTTTTTTTAGCCATTTTTTATTTTCTTCAATAATTTTTATGTACTTTTGGGTAAAACTTTTAGTAGCTTTTTTGTAAAATTCGTACTTGTAGTCATCGTAACGAGCGTTTATGTGAAAACCACCTATGTCTTCCAGGTCTTTTTTACGTTCGTCATTTATCGGCAGATTGCAATGAGTGGCAAGAAGTACTAAGTCGTGGGTGAAGGGTGGGGTAGTATCTTTTTTGTTGATATAAATTGCTTTTAATGTTTTTTCCAACAGGAGTTGGCCGAAAAAAAGAGCGGCGTAGTACCTTTTGGTGGAAAACAAGGCTTTCATTGTTTTGTGGTCACGATCTGAACTACTTAACCAAAATTCCACTGCTTGGTGTTTGTTTTGCATTGGTCTTATTTTAGCAAGGTTGATAGAAAATGTCTTTTTTATTTTTGGACTATACGGTGTCGGAGATTCTGGAATTTTTTCTAACTGAATCTTTTTTGATTTCCTCTTAGGTCCTTCATGATTAGTAGACTTAAGGTTATGGTGTTAGTTGGCAGAAATGAGATTTGCGTGCTGTTCGAGATCGTCAAGGTGGTTATCAATTCTTTGATGTTTGAGTTTGTGGAAGGCGGTTTCTTCTACAATATGATCTTTGATTATTTTAGTTAAGCCATCCATACTGGTTTGTAGCTTGTCGATTTTTTGGTTAGTTTTTTTGGTTCTTTTGTCCACTCTGTTTAATTATCTTTTATGACGGCGATATCCCCTGAGTTTTGTTTGACCGTTTGTTTGAGTTCGTTCATGTGCTTATCTAGCTTGTCAAATCCAAGATCTGTTTTTGGTGATAAGCTTTTTCAAATCTGCTTTGGTAGCGAACCTTTTGAGTTCTTCCTTAAGTTCTTTTTTAGTGACCGGCTGAGAGTTTGTGTTTGAGAATATGATTTAATGTAGCATATTTTGTAACTAAGAGAGTTAAATAGTGGACAAGGAAGTCTGGGGTGTTTAAACTGATTTTATGCTAAGTCAGATTGGTCTTGATATTGGAGCGTCGACCGTAAAGGTGGTGGCAATCCAAAAAGATAAGGAAAATTACAGCTTGCTGGTTTTGGGAGAAGCTAAGTCGGCAGTGGCAAACTGGATTTCCGGTGGAGATGAGGCAATAAAAAAAATGGCAGTGGTGATCAAGGGTTTAATGAAGGATTTGGCTTTAAAGGATAAAAAAGTAGTCTTTTCTTTACCAGAAAATGAGGTGGTAAGTAGACTTATTCCCCTTCCGGCGATGAAAGAAAATGAGATTAAAGCGGCTTTGAGGTTTGAGGCAGAGACATTTGTCCCCTATCCCCTGAATGAAGTACAAATTGATTATGAGGTAGTTTCAAAGGATGAAACCGGAAAGATATTTGTTTTTGCAGTGGCAGCCAAAACAGAATTGATTGAGAAATATCTTAAACTTCTTAAGATGTCAGGATTACGGCCGGTGGCAGTGGAAACACAGGCGGTGGCTTTGGTTAGGTCGATACAGCATTCGATTGAATTGGATAGGACAATAATGTTGGTTGATTTGGGAGATAAGTTTTCGGATGTGGTGGTGTTTAGAGACAGAAAGATTTTTATGACTAGAGTGGTCTCAGTAGGAGGAGAATCTTTTACGAGAGCAATATCGGTGGGATTGGGATTGGATATGGCATCGGCAGAAGAGTACAAGAAAGCTTATGGAATGAGTGAAGGAGAACTTGAAGGAAAAATTAAAGGATCGGTGCAGCCAGTATTTAGTAGTCTGGCAGAAGAGATAAGAAAGGCGATACTTTCTCATCGAGACGAGTGGGGTGAGTCAGTGGACTTAATTGTTTTGTCGGGTGGTGGAGCAAACATGCCGGGGTTGACAGAGGAATTAGTAAGAATTCTTTCAGTAGAAGTTCAAGTAATACAGCCTTTTTTAAGAATAGATACGAGTAAAGTTGTTTTACCAATTGACCTTAATAGAGACGCCTGCCGCTTTGCCCTGGCAACAGGGTTGGCTCTGAGAGGGATATATGGCAAATAATGTAAGTCTATTACCAAATCAAGCAAAGTTTAGATTAGATCAGATTCGTTTGGCCCAAAGAGGTAAAAAAATTGCCTTAGCAGTAGCGGGAGTGGTGGGAGTGGTTTTTGCAGTGGTTTATATGGCCTATTTTATTAACAAAGGATTGTTGGCTAGATCGGAGAAAAATTTAGCTCAGGCCCAGGCTGATTTTAAATCTTTAGGAAAGGAAGTGGCTTTAAACCAGGAAGCAAGATACAGATTAAAATTGGTTTCAGAAATTCTTTCTAGTAGATTTGATTACGGGAGTGCGATGAAAAAAGCACTGGATTTTTTACCAAAAGAGATGGAGATGAGTGGCTTTGATTTTGAGGATAGAGATGTTTTGGGAATAGATGGCTGTTTGGGTAGTTACCAACTGATGGATGAGTTTGAGAAGAAAGTTGAGAATGTATCTACTACAGGATTAGATGAGGGTGCGGAAGTGAAAAGTGCAAGGTTTAGTAATCTTGAGGTATCGGAAGATGGTTGGTGTTTTAAGCTGGAGGTGGGAGTATGAAGAAAGAAAAGAAAAAGATAGAGGTGGGAAGTTTCGATAAGTATGTGCATTTACTGGTCCCCTTTTTGATCCTGGTAGGGGCGGGGTTTGTTTTTCTGTTACTTATCCTTCCTAGGTTTAATGAGATAAAACTTCTTCGTACAGAAATAGGTAAAAATGAGGCCCTGGCGGGAGAGGTTAGTAAAAAGGTGAGATTAATACAGTCTATTGACGAAGAAACTTTAAAAAGACAAAGTTCAATGGCAGTGCTGGCTTTACCTAATAGGAAGAATGTTTACAATCTAGTGGTAGTAATGAGTAACGTTGCCTCAGAGTTTGGTTTTAAGGTAGAAACTTTTAAGATTGGTTTGGGAGAGATTGACTCTGGTACGGTGGAGACAGAAGAAGAAGTGGATGAAGGTGAGGAAGAAGAAATTTCAATGGTAGTGGAAGATAATCGGGTTATGGGAGTTAGGAGTGAGCCAGTTGTTGAAGATAAATTGGAAAAAATACCAATTACAGTGGAACTTATTGGTCCAGTAGAGAAATATCTTGATTTATTATTGGCGATGGAGGAGGCAATTCCCCTATTATCTATAGATAAACTAGATGTGAGAAACAAAAGGAACGAAACGGAGATGGAGATGACAGTGGCGGTTCACTTTAGTCCAAACCAAGGAGGTTTGGATTTAGACAAAATAAGTCTGGAAGACTTAATGATGACAGAAGAAGAATTGTTGGCTGCAGAAAGACTTGAGAGTTTTGAAAACTATGTCGAGGATGGTGGGGTAATGAAAATGAACAAGCCGGATGTGGTCCGCAAAGACCCCTTCAGGTTGTAAGATAAAAGTGTTGAGGTTAGTTTTTAGCGGAATTGATTTATTTTTCTTTTGGGGTTTCCTCAGTTGTTGGCTCTGTGACTTGAGCTACTGGCTCGACAGGAGTTGGTTGAGGCTCAGTTTCAGCTAAGGGCTGTTCTTGAGCAACAGGTTCAGTCTCTGTCTGTTCGACTTCTTGAGTCTTGGGAGTTACTGGCTCGACAGGAGTTGGTTGAGGCTCAGTCTCAGCTAAGGGCTGTTCTTGGACAACAGGCTCAGTCTCTGTCTGTTCGACTTCTTGAGTCTCAGGAGTTGTTTGGGGAACTTGGTCCTCAGTAGTACTTATTTGTTGATCAATTGCTTCTCCGGGAACTTCATCTATTTCCAACCTGAATCTTTCATTAGGAAAGGAGGATTTGATTATAGTTCGAAGAGCATTTATGGTTTTACCCATTTTTCCGATTATCCTTCCTACTTGGCTTTGAGGAGCAGTAATGGTGATAATATTTGTTCCATCTTCTGAGAGTTCAGATTGAACCTCGATTTTTTCTGGTTCGAGGGTGATAGATTTGGCGATATAAGTGACTAGATCTTTCATCTTTTTTGGTTTTTGTAAATTTTAATAAGGTGGATTATTTTTTAGGTTTAAGTAGTTTTTGGATGGTTTCGGAAGCTTGGGCTCCTTTTTCTATCCAAGAGTTGAGTTTTTTAGTATCAACTTTAAATTCTTTCATCTGAGGATTCCAATGACCAAGGTCATCTATAAATTTACCATTTAGTTTGGAGCGTCTTTCGGCTACAACAACACGGTAAGTTCTTTGGTGTTTACGTCCTTTTGGGAATAATCTTATGCTTAACATAGGTATAAAATAACTGTTTGATATTATACAGGTAAAATTTTAAGTGTAAAGTTTTTTAACGGCTTCTTTAGCAGCTTCTTCTTCGGCAGATTGTTTATTGTTTCCTTTTCCAGTGGATACCTTTTTGTCTCCAATGTAGGCGGCAACTACAAATTCTTTTTGGTGGTCGGGTCCGTTTTCACTTTCGATCTCGTAGTGGGGAGTTACTGATTCTTTGGCTTGGGCAAATTCTTGAAAGATACTTTTAGGGTCCTTAAAGGTTTTGGCTTGGGCAAACTTTTTCATTTTTGGTAGAAGGGTCGAGTTTAAAAACTTTTCTACAGAGCTTTGCCCTTGATCTAGAAAAATAGCACAAATTAAGGCTTCAAAAGTGTCGGCTAAGATGGATTGGTTTTCTCGTCCCCCACCCTGTTCTTCGCCTTGGCTTAAAAGAACCATCTTATCAAGACCAATTTCAAGGGCGGTTTGAGAAAGAGATTTAGTACAAACTAGTTTTGCTCGAAGATTGGTCATGTTTCCTTCATGAAAGCCGGGGTAAGAGTTAAAAAGAGACTCTGTGGCCCAGAGTTCCAATACTGCATCTCCTAGAAATTCATATCTTTCGTTTGATTCGTTATGACTGGTTTGTTCGTTTAAGTGAGATCGGTGAACAAGAGCCTGGAGAAGTTTTTTTTCATCTTTGAAAGTGATATTGATTTTTTTTTGAAAGTCTTTTAGTTTATTTTGCATCTTTTTTGTTTTTTTTACTTTTATGTTCTTTTTCTAGTTTTTCGACAGCGGATCCTAATACTCCGTTTATAAAACCGGGAGAGTTGTCAGAACCAAACTCTTTAGCTAATTCTACAGCTTCGTTTATGGAGACTTTGTAAGGAGTTTTCCCCCCTATGAATATTTCCCAGACAGAAAGTCTTAAAATAGCAAGGTCAATTTGATTAATTTTTTCCAAAGGCCATTTAGGTGCATGTTTTTGAATCATTTTGTCCAGTTTTTTTTGATTCTTTAAAACAGCACGAGAATGTTTAGTACTGGGTTTTTCGGAATCAAAGTAAGCGGCGTAAAGAGCCTGAATGGTTTTTATCCTTTGATAGTGACGAGGGTCTTTTGGGGAGGTGGATTTTTTAGTCATTTGATTGTTATTTTAGGCAGTCTTTGCAGGCCAGTCCCTTTTCTTTATCTTGTCCGCATTGGGGACATTTGACTGGTGTTACCAGGTTTATTTTATGAGTAGCTCGGCGTCTTCCTTGACGACGACTTGATGGTTTTCTTTTGGGTAGTGCGGCCATATCGGAATTATTATACCGTGGATACTCACTGGAGTCTATATTTAGTTAGGGGCAAGGTGGGGATGGTTGGTTGACAATAGATGTACATGTAATAGGATTGGAGTATGGGTTACAAGATTGAGTTTAGTGAAGAAAAGAACTTGTTACTTTACGAAATTCGAGGTATTAACTTTAATACAGTAATTCAAACAATTGAAAAGAGAGGGATCTTGGATATTTTGGAGAACAAAAATTATCCTGGTCAAAAAATATTAGTAATTAAGATTAAAAATCATATATATGCAGTACCATATATAGTTAATGAAAAAAAGAAAACAATCTTTTTAAAAACAGTTTATCCAAGTCGAGCACTAACTAATAAATATTTAAAGAAAAAAAATGAAAAAAATGAATATTAGACTAGACAGTTCAGAAAAGAAAATTGAGAGTGCAATCTCAAAGGGAGAATATGTCAGGATTTCTAACTTGAATGAGACTGAAAAGTTATTTAAAGAAGCGGTAGAAAATTATCAAGAATTAGCTAAGACTAAAAGAATAACAATTCGAGTGAACAATCAAGATTTGATTAAGGTGAAAGCCAAGGCTAAAAGAAATAACATTCCATATCAGACATTGTTGAATGCTTTGATTAGGCAGTTTGCAGAAGGAAAGATTTTGGTGCAGTTTTAGGCTAGTTTTTTTATTTTATAGAGATAGTATTTTAGTTTAGTTTCCAGTTCGGATTGATTAAGTTTCAGTTTTATATAAGAAAACGGGAGAGAATCTTCCTGTATTTGTTCCCAGAGTTTAATTAAGCCTTTGTAGATTTGAGAAACTTGGGGGGAGTAGTTTTCTAGTGAGTATTTTTTAGCGAGAATGATTTGAAATGTTTTGGAAAAAAATTCTCTTTTTTCTTTAGGCAAGATTGAGCAGTCCTTTCAAGTTCTTTTAAGAGATTTGTTTTATTTTTCATTTCTAAGTTGGAAAGAATAGAATTTTGGGTAAATGGATTATGTGTTTTTTTTGCTTGGTTGAAAGAGAAGTAATTTTTGTTTCATCTTCTGGGCTATTTTTTCGGATTTTTGGTGAGAAAAGATTTTTATATCCCCCAATTCTTTGTAGATATGAAATCGGTTGGTGTATTTTTCGATTTCGGGTTTTTCGTGTAAACCAAAGCCTCTGAGTAATTGACGAGCAACTACTATTTTTCTGCCTTTTTCAAGCGAACTTGAGGGAAGAAGAAGGATGGTTACCCCATTGTTTTTGAGTGTATTTTTGTGTTTTTCGGTTAGACTGTTTAATCCTTCATGTACTAAGAAGCCTGAAGAAAGCGTTAAAACGAAATTTTTTGGTGCTTTATCCAATATTGAGTAAAATAGTTTTGAATTTTGATGACAATATTGATAGTAGCCCTGGTCTTTAACAAAAACACTGATGTTTTGAATTTTGTCACAAAATTCTCGGTCTAGGTCAATAAAACTATGATTAATCTTTTGTGCCAAGATGGTTCCTGTGGTTGATTTACCTGTCCCACCCGGACCGATAATAAAGACTTTCATGAACTAAATTTTACCAGAGGTTTTTTAAAGTCGTTTGGAATGTAAGTTCGCAAACGAAACGCAACACTTGAAGTGAAAGTCAAGGCTAAAAGGAATAATATTCCGCATCAGACATTATTAAACACTTTGAGATTCAAAGCCAGTTGGGAATGGGTAGAGTTTGAAATTTTAAGTTTTAAAGACTAAGAGGGGTTAATGGTCAAAGAAAGAGGTTTTTTAAGAGCAGTGGCAATGCGCTTCAAAAGAAACAAGGAAGGGTTGGCCTGCATGGTTTCAATGTGAGAGATGGCGGACTGTGTGGTTTTGGCTTTTTTGGCTAGTTGCGATTGTGAAAGTTTTTGTTTGTTTCTCTGGGCAATAAGGATGCGAGCCAGTTGATATTGAGCTTCGGATTCTCGCCAAGCTTTCTTGAATTTGAGGTCTTTGAAGGACTGTTTGAGATGGGTTTGGAAGTTGATAGTTTTGTTTTTCATGCGTAAATTATATCTTTTATAATATAAGAAGGCAAGGAGTTAGATTAAGCGGAATCTATTAAGAGCAGTTTGAATTTCTTTTTTCGGGGTTTTATTGCTTTTCTTTTTAAAAGCATGAAGTAAAACGATCTGGTTTTTTTTGTTTTGTGGCGTAAAAAATCCGAGCACTATCACGACCTAGTATGCGAATTTCCCAGAGAGGTGTGTTTTTTAATTTTTTAAGGTGAGGAATCATAGAAGTGAGACCAAATTCTTCAATATGAAGAAAGACACGAAAAGCCTTGATTTTTAAACGAGGATTAGTATTGAGAAATTCTTTAACAGGGCATTTGTTTTGGGTTGTGACAAAATAAAGTATTTTAGTTGATGTCATAGTTTAATTGTAACAAGATCTTGACTTGGGATTTTGGGGTGGGAGTGCAGTGAGTTTTTTATAGATTAGTTGGGGGCGAGTTGGTCATAGTTGAAGGTGTTTTTTAAAAGCAGATTTCTGATTTTTTGAAGTTTATTCTCTTTTTCCAGATCTTTTATTATTTTTCTGGCCAGGTTGATAAGTCCAGTGTCGTAAGGGTGGGCAATTTTAAATTCAGGAAAACCATGTTGGGCGGTATCAAAGACTAGGCCGGGACCACGCAGTAAAAGGTCTTTTTGAGAAAGCTTAAGTCCATCTTCGTTTTCTAGAAAGTCTAAAAGACGTTGTTTTCTTGATTTACTAAAGAGGAAACAGAAAGAGGACTGTCCCCTTCTGCCTACTCGACCACGAAGTTGATGAAGTTGAGCAAGACCGAATAATTCAGCGTTTTCGATAATGATGGCAGTGGTGTTGGGAAGATCAATTCCAACTTCAATTACAGAGGTGGCGACTAAGATATCTAATTGGGACTGAGCCATTTTTTCAAGAATCATTTGCTGGTCTTCCTTTTTGGTTTTTCCGTGGATAATTTCAATTCTTTTTTTAGGAAAGACTTTTTTTAGATTTTCAAACTCCTCTTTGACAGAACGAACAGAGATATCTTCTTGTTTTTTGGTTTGTTGATCAATTAAAGGGCAAATAACTAGGACTTGTTGTTTTTTTTCTAAAATGTTTTTGTCAAGCCAGTGGTAGAAAGGGATTCTTTTTTCTTCCGGGACTAGACGAGATTTGGTTTTTCTTTTGTTTTGGGGGATGGGAAAAAGGGAGGAAATATCAAGCCAGTTTAGAAAGGCAAGGTGCATGGTTCTGGGAATGGGGGTGGCAGTCATGGTGAGGGTGTGAGGAAGAGAATCTTTTTGGTTTAGAAAAGAACGTTGTTTGACTCCAAAACGGTGCTGTTCGTCGATGACTAAAAAAGCAATTTCTTTTTTTTGTAGCTTAGGGCTATGAAAAGCAGCTTGGGTACTAATAATAATACCAGGGAGAGGGTCTTTTTCTTTTAGAAAGTCTTTTTCTTGGGCAGTTAGAAGATAAACAGGGATATTTAATTTTTTAAGGAGCTTTTTAAAGGTTTTGTAGTGTTGATTAGCTAGGATATTGGTTGGGACAAGGACTAGGGCAAAACGTTGGTTTAAAGCAGTAAAGAGGCAGCCTAAAAGGGCAACTAGAGTTTTTCCGGAGCCAACATCACCCTGAAGGAGTCGGTTGGTAACTTGAGTTTTTGAGGTGATATCTTTTTTTAGTTCCTGCCAGGACTTTTTTTGAGAAGGAGTGATAGTGAAAGAGAGAGAGGAAAGAAAGTCTTTTATATTTTTTTTCGTTTTTGGGTTAGTTGTTAGTTGGTAGTGAGGAGTTTTTTTGTTCCAGGACTGGCTTTTGAAATAGGAGGAGAGTTGAACAAAAAAGATTTCATTTAGACCTAGTCTTTTTTGAGCATCCTTTAGTTTTTCTTGGGACGGGGGTTGGTGAATGTTTCTTAAGGCGTCAGTTTGGGCTGAAAGAGAGTATTTTTTTAAAAGAGAAGAAGGGAGAAAGTCTTTTATATCTAAGTTGGCATGAAGGGTAAGGTGAATTGTTTTTCTAAACCATTTTGAGTTTAGACCGCTGGTTTGAGGATAGGTGGGAACAATGCGCTTAGTGTGAAGGGTTTCTTTTTCGGGTTGAATTATTTCGTAGTCGGGAGCAGAGAGTTGGATTTGTCCTCTAAAGGAGGTGGGAGTGGCGGAAAGGTAAAGTAAGGTGTCTGGTTTTAGGGTGTTTTCTAAAAAAGGCTGATTAAACCAGGTGACAGATAATTTTCCGGTTTGGTCCCCTACCACAACTCTTTGGATAGAAAGGTGGCGGGATTTGTATTGGTTTGAAAAGCCAATGACCTTTACTTTAATAGTGGTGGGAATTCCCTCTTTTAGAGAGGAGATAGTTTCTAGTTTGGAATAGTCCTGGTAGTGACGGGGAAAATGGGAGAGAAGGTCATTTATAGTACGGATTTTAAGTTTCTCTAGTTTCTTTTGAGTTTGGGGCCCAATGCCGGGAAGAGTACTTACAGATTTTTGGAGCATGTGTAATAGTATTTTGCAATTTGGTTTTTAAGTAAATCGCTTTGGCCTTTTTTAGGTTTTTGGAATCAAATATTAACTTTTTAATTACTTTGTCGTATTTCAACCATTTAGCCCAGATAAAATTTTCTTTTTTGAGGGGCTCACTATTCTTGGTAACTGGCTGGTGTAGACAAAGTTTCCTGTATATTTTTTGTTTACGCCATGACGGTCTAAAAAATAACCTTTTATTCGTGTTACTGAATCAAAAGTATCAAGATTAATGATCAGGTCATCAATGAAAATGATATTTTTAAAAATCTTGACTTTTTCTAATACTTTTCTATAGAAATTGACATTGTTTTTCATGACTCCGAGTTCATCGGATACAAAATACCCTTGACAATATTTAGATAGCCCTAACTGGTCAAGCGTTAGTCTTCGACTTGGTCTGCCATCAGATAGAACATACAACATTCCAACTTTCTTGTATTCTTTAAGTACTCTCTCAACTTCACTATAAAGACGGTGACACAAAGTTGAGTATTTTTTATTAGTAATAGATGTAGATAAGATTGAGGCTGATTTACTGCCAACACCGAGAGACATAAAAAATTTAAAAAAGTGTTTTTTAGTAAATTGTTTTTCATTCGAGAAATTGTTAAATCTTAATGATCTATCGTACAAATTACTTTTCTTTACAAACTCTTGATAAAGGCTTTTAGAAATATCTGTTTTTCCTTTGGTAATTTCTGATAAAATAAGGAAATCTGTATCAATTTCGGCAGTGACTCTAAATCCCAAAGTTTTTGCAAAGTCTAGAAAAATTAGGTTATTTATTTTATTCATTACTAGATAAAAACTCAGAGATTTTTTTAGAGTTAATTTCAAACTCCTTTCTTAGTATGTCCATGCTTCCACGTCTAACAGGGTGTTTAATGTGGTAAACACTGCAAGATAAAATAGGAAGAATAAAAGCCCCCGACGAAATCGCTTTTATTCCCAGGTGTGCATCTTCAAGGCCATATCCTTTCAGTTTAGCGTCAAAACCACCGATTGCATGGAAATATTTTTTGGGTATAGAAAAGTTATGACTTACGACCATCGATGAAAGGTCAAAAACTCCTATTTTTCTACCATAACCTAAGTTTTTAAAGTAGTTTGTTTCTGTGAGAATTGAAAACATATCACCCCTTGATAGATAATTATTTGGATAGTAACCCATAGAAGTCGTGTCTTGGTACTTAATAAAACGAAGATCGTCTTGATAATTAGATGGTGAAACACCTCTTTTTATGGCAGGCATTGAAATACGGCGATCATTTGGATCAGTGTTCTCTTTGAAACTGACACATACGGCCTTTTTGATTAATTTATGTCTCAAAAGATGTTCGTATATATAATTAGGAGTCAAAACAATATCGCTATCTAGGAAGATTAATATTTCGTTTTTGGCAATAGAAGCTCCTATGTTTCTAGTTTGTGCTGACCCGCCGTTTCTTTCTTGCCTTACAATAAAAGGTTCAAAACTTAGTTTTAGTTTACTTTTTTCTAAAATTTCTTTGATCGGGGTTGAAGAACCATCGTCAACAACAATCACTTCAAACTTTATATCCTTTGGGACTTGTCTGTTTATTGACCCAAGTGTCTTAAGTATAGATTCTCCTGTGTTGTATGCAGGTATAATGATGGACACTGAAGGCATGTTTTGTAAATAAATTTGTGGTGTAGGGGTAGTATTTGTTACTTTAGTGCCTGTTATTATACTGAAGGCTTTTGATATATCAGAGTAGTCATTTGATACCGCACTCATGCGGTGATAGTAACTAGTCTTAGGGGTTTGATTCCAGCCCAGGTTTGTTTGTTTGCAAAACTTTACTATTTTTTCGTTTGGCACTCCTAGATCATTTAATACGAGCTCTTCACTAATCTTGTCTATTTTGTTGGTTATTTTTTTTTCGTTCGTTGTTTTGCTCAACAATTGTTTAATGACTTTTGGATAGTGTTTGTTTTCAAGAGGCAAATATGTTTCGAATTGGTGTTTAGAAATTAATGTGTTACATAAATACTCAACTTTGACTTTCTTGTTTACGGGAAAAATCATCCGAAGAGTGTTACTGATTGATGCTGTTTTTAACCCCGCTGCTGTAAGTACACTAAGTACTGGTCCCAAGAATTGAGAACTGAGGGAAAATTCTTTCCATGATACTTTAGACTTTGATGTAATTTTTCTTCCTACGTATAGATTGTTTATGTTGCACCTCAGTCTAATATCGGTCTTGAAATACAGTGTTAGTACTTGTTGGACTTCAGGGAAACCTAGGTGTTTTGACAAATCTCTAACAATTTTCGTTGCCTTCTCGTTATTATCTATTAAGAAGATTGCTTTTTTTTTGGTTTCTTTATTTATGGTCTTCATTTTTCATTATTTTTTTGATATTTTTATCATGTCCGTATCGCTTAATATATGCGTCCAGATTTAGTTCAAGGTACTCATATTTTTTTTTTGAGAAAAACTTTTCAGGGAAGAAATTAGTTTTTAATAATAGTTCACCTTTTTTTATTAACAGGCATTTAAAAATTTTCTCATACCCAGTGTACTCTTTTTGCTTTATTGTTATGTTTTTTGGATCCATTGCCGTAGAACACTCAAATAAAAATTCAAATGTTCTGTCAAACTTAGTTAAGGTTTCTTTTACGAAAAGCATTTTGTTTACAGTTGTGTCTGTAATGTTTAGTTCCTCACCAACTTCTCGAACGACAGCGTTTTCTAAAGATTCGTTTATTTCTTTATGACCACCAGGAAACAGTAAGTAGATATTGCCTGAAGCATTTTCCTGCTCAACCACCAAGTATTTATTGTTAAATTTAAATACTGCTCTAACAACAATTGTTATTTTATTTGTTTTCATACGCTATTCAATACTTTCATACCACCTTGCGAAGATGGGAACCGCCGACAAAAGATCCGAGATTTCTTTCTTGGAGTACAAAAGAACTATGGTTCTCTTTGTATCTTTTTTGTCATCAGGTACATGAATTAGGCTCTTGGTAAACAGTTCGGTGTTGATTCTCGCTGTTTCACCTTCGTCAAGTAGCCCCTCTTTCCATAATTTGAGTTTTTCAGAGGGGATCGCTTCAGTCATCGCAAATTTTCCCCTGACACCACTGTTGTTTTGGACACTGCCTTTCAGTCTATTTAATTCCTCAGGGGCATTTGGGGATGCAACTAAAATTAAGTTTATTGGTCCGGCAGTGAGACCATCCACAGTATATTTGAGATGCTGTTTATTTTGCTGTTCGGGGTAAAGCTTTTCAATTGTTTTTTTATCCAACCTGATTTGGGCGATGGCAAAAATAGAAATCGGCCTTTTAGATGTTCGTTCTAGCTCGTCTCTAATAAAATTTTCTATTACTATATCAAGTGATGAAACAGTGGCATCGGGTTTAAAAAGTACCATCCCTATACAATTAGCCTCCTCTTCTGTTGTAGGGACACTTTCACGAAGTCCAACTATTTCCGCAAACCTATTATGCAAATTATTATGAGTTTCCATTCGTTTTCAGTATTCTAATAATTTCATTTACCACTAACTCAGGACTTCCTTGGATTGAATAACATTCAATATTCTTCGTTGATGATTTGACTAGCTTAATTCTTTTATCACTATTTTTCTGGCTATCTATTGATTGTACAGAAATAGAGCTGTCAACCACTCTTCTAGAAATTGCCCGTATTTTTCTACCCAGCTCTTCATATAGATGCCACTCAAACTTTTTGGGAGTCCATTTGTCCACAGATGTAGCCGCATTATCAATCCCAAAACCATAAATAAAACAGGAAATTGCATATTTCGTTTTGAGGCATTTAGTATCTACACTTAAATACGGATCTTTGTTCTTGCTAGATTTCCGTACCGATTTCCAATAAGACTTCTCCAAATACTGAAAGGGGATTCCACCAACTACCTTATATGTATTAAGGTCAATTAGTGTTTTTTCGTCTGAATAAAATTGGGCACCCTTTTCAACAAAGGTTCTGGCTAACCTAGTCTTTCCCATTCCAGAAGCTCCACCCCAAAAAATGACTGCTTTATTTTTGTAAATTACCGTTGTCGAATGAATACAATAAATTCCTTTCTCTTGTCTGGCTCGCTCAAACACCAGCTCAATGAGCGAAACAGCATCTCTTTCGGATAACTGTTTTGATCCAATAAAAATTTCCGGATATTTATAAAAATCAAAAGACGTTTCCTTGTCTTGAAAATGAATCTCGGCTTCAAAAGCACTGGTTGTATTGGAAAGGCTTACATTAGGGATATATTTTTCAATAAAATCGTTATTAAGAACTTTGTTTGCAAAATCACTATTGGCAAAAATTACTTTAATACATGCTTCTCCGGAAAATATGTAACCCTCATTGCTTGATAACATTTTCATAGTATTCTTCTAATTTTTTCGATTTTGTATCCCAGTCCCAAGCAACAGCTTTTTCTCTTGCCTTTCGACCCAGTCGAATTCTGAAATCTTCATCAGACAATAGTTGTCTGATTTTCTTAGCTAAAGAGTCTGAATTTTGAGGAACTGCCAACAGGCCATTAATATTATCGTCAATAAACTCTGGCATACTACAACTATTAGTAGTCACAGTAGGTACTTCGCACGCAGAGGCCTCTAGCATGGTGGTAAGCACCCCTTCTCTGTCAAAAGACGGAGCCACAAGCATTCTTGATCGGTTATATAGCCCAACAACATCCTCTTGAGGGACATATCCAAGAAACTCAATTTGGTTCTCAAGTTTCAAACGAGACACTTGTGTTCGGAGAGCATCCTTTTCTGTGCCCTTTCCGGCTATAACTATTCTAAGAGAAAATCCCTCATCCACGAGATTTTTTACTGCGTCTACTAGGTACGTCACTCCTTTAACCGGAACCAGTCTGCCAAAGTATAAAATATCGATGTCTTTCTGTACCTCAGGGAGCGGACGATAGTATTTTGTGTCTATCCCATTAGTGAAAGATTTATATTCAATTCCGCCGACCATCTTTGACCATTTTCGGCCTATATACTCTGATACCGACACGTATTTCACATTTTCAAAGGAAAACCACACTTTATCAAAATACTCCCTTTCGGCTGGAACTCCATGTAAAAAGGAAATGGTGGGAAATAAGGGGTTTGAGACAAAGGCCTCGATTTTATAGTGGACATTCAAAATGTCGAAAGTATTTTTCTGGAAGTAGTCACGTGCTAACAATCCCACATGAACAGATTCAAGGTCCCACCTCATTTGACTGGATCCGGGTTTTTCATCGTAGATCCACTTCAATGCTTTGGGAAGCTGAAGGTACTCATATTTAATTTGGGGATTTTCATGGACGTACTTTTGGAAGTATTCTGACAATCCCATTGGGGTGTGTGAAGTTACAATCGTGATTTCATGGCCGTGTTTCGAAAAATTTCTGGCCATTTCGAAAGGAACGATTTCTCCTCCTCCAACATAATAACTCAATCTTGGTTGGTATATGGCTATTTTCATTTATTAAAGGGTAAAGATTTTTTAACTAGCAATGTGTGATTTAAGAGTTCTGATTTGAGCCGATCCGGTCGGGCTCGTTCCCCACGAAACGTATTTGCTGAATTCATCAAAACTTACCACAACTCTTTCAAAAATTTCATCATCCGGAACAAACTCGGGCAACTTGTTTACTATAGCAAGGAATCTAAGTTGTGCATACTCTTTCCCTTCGATACCCTGATTATCCGGATCTTCAACTTTCATCCAACCAATTAACTTCGTTGTATAGTCGTTTTTTTCAAGACAGGCTTCTTCAGATAGTTCACGCTCTAAAGATTCCTCAATCGTCTCGTTTTTCTTCGGGTGTCCACCCGGTATGGACCAACCTCTTTTATTTCTTACCAACACAAATTGGTTTTTATAGATACAAAAAGCGCTCACCTGACTTATTCTTATGCCCTGTTTAAGGGGTGTGTCAAAAAACTTTAGAAGAATTTTCCTATTGTCAAAAGTTATTTCCTCTGTAGCTAGTGGTTTCATTTATTTTTATTATTTATTAATTAAAATTTGGGTTCGATTAGAACAATTTTAAAACCCCCTACCCAATTTGCCATTGCCTTTGTTGAAAACCAACCAATTGGCAGAAACATAACTCTCAAAATCTCCCAGAAGACCTTTGATCTTTTTGGTAAAGGGATATATCCCTGTTTGATAATTCTAAAGCCAGCATCATGGAAAAGTTTTAGTAATCCCCTTTCGTTGTAGTGATTAATATGACCATATTTCTCTTCACTTTCTTTCCATGGATCTCTAATACCAAGCCTTCTAATTATTTTATTATCCAGAACAGAATCTTCCATGGGTACTTTGATTAACACTTTTTTACCTAAGGTCGATATTTTTTTAAGAATCCCTAAATCATTGTCAATGTGTTCAATGATATCAATTCCCAGGACTAAATCAAATTTGTGGTTGGTTTTGTAATTAAAAATATCCTGACAAATCCATGTAACCTTTCCCCCCTTATCACGTCGCTTTGCTGTTTTAATCATTGTCTCGGAAATATCTAGCCCAACGGTTCTTTTCGACTCTAGTTGCTCATCCATGATTTTTGTGATTCCTCCTGCCCCACAAGCAACATCTAACAAGCTACCCACCTTTATCGGGCCCAAAAATTTTTGTATTTGCTTGCTCTTGAGTTCGGCTTCATCCAAAGCGAGTTTTGGGTTCTTTGCTATGTATTCCTTTTGATAATCCATTAGATGTGTTGAGATTGTATCATGGGGCTATGGTATATTTTAAACCCCGAGTTCTAGAAATGACTGCAACGGTTAAACTGTTGCATTATGAAATATAAACAACTAACCGGCAGATAGGAAAGCAATAGAAGTATTGCTTAAGCTTGATTTTGGCAAAGCAGAAATAGCAAGACAGTTGGGAGTAGATAAGTCCACTATCTGTAGAGAGGTAAAGAAAAGATCTACTCCTAAAGGTTACATGGCCTGGGTAGCTCAAGTGACTATGAAAAAAACTGGAAGAGATGTGGTCAGAAGACAAAGTTTAGTTCTTCCCACACCCAAGCCTATATTCTAAAGAGAATAAAGAAAGGTTGGTCACCGGAAACAGATAGGTGGAAGAATGAGAGTAGAGAACAGGACCGATCGAGTCTGTCCTGAGACTGTCTATTCCTTTATCTATGGAAGCGAACGCTGTCAGAGAGAGAGAAGGTCATTTATAGTACGGATTTTAAGTTTCTCTAGTTTCTTTTGAGTTTGGGGCCCAATGCCGGGAAGAGTACTTACAGATTTTTGGAGCATGTGTAATAGTATTCTACAATGGGATTTTAGATTTGGTTGTTGGAAAGGATGTGGTTTAAATTCCAAACTCCTTTAACAAAACTTTTATATTACTAAACTGGTTTGGAAAAATAAGATAGTCTTCAAGCTCATTAATGAGAACCCATTTAACTTTCCTAATTTCGTTAGCTTGTGTTTTTAAATCTTTTTCTTCACCGTTAAATTTTACAAAAAACTGAGTCCTTTCCTGGCCCCGGTGCATTACCCCTTTTTTTTTAAATGTTTTAATAATTGTTTCATCCGACCATTCATAACGGTCTATTGTTTTACTAACGTCAACTATTTCAAATTTACCGTATCCTAATTCTTCTTTTAGTTCTCTTGCGATCGCCTCATTCGCTGTTTCTGTTACATTGATTCCACCTCCGGGGATATCCCATTCATTCTCGTCATAATTGTTTTTTTGAACGATGAGAATTTTTCCCAGCTTGTCGATAATGACTGCACCAGTATTTTGTCGATATTTTAATTTATTACGGTTGATCAACACTGCTGATTGTACCTTAAAAACAGAAGTCAGTTATCAAGCCTTTTGGTTTTTTTCACAACAGGAAGGTGGTGGAGTGAAAAGTTGTGTTTTGGTAGATTTTTTATTTGTGTCCAAAATGGTGGAAGGCTGGTTTTGTGGTATATTCTAAGCATGAGGATAAGGCTAAGATTAAAGAAGGACAAGGTAATAAAGACGGTCTTAATTGTGGCTTCATTGTCTTTATTATTATCTTCTTTTTTACCTCTTTTGAGTATTGTATTTAACTAAGAATGAAGTGTTCTCACTTTAGAAGAAAGATAGAGCGTTTGAGGTATGGCCTGGAATATAGGATAATTAGTCGGATTAAACCAAGCTTGATGAGAATAAAAAGAAAGTTAAAAAGTATTGCCGGCCCTAAACTTGCTTTTTGGGCAATGCTTTTTGCTGGAGCTTCTATAATATTGGGATTTTTGGGTTTGGTATTTTTGTTTGCCTGGTATTCGCGAGACCTTCCCTCTCCATCAGGTGTAGTGAGAAAAGAGGGGTTTACAACCAGAATCTATGATAGAAACGGTGAGCTTTTGTATGATGTTTATAAGGAAGCAAAGAGAGATCCGGTGGCCTGGGATGATATACCGGAGTATTTAAAACAGGCAACAGTAGCAATTGAAGATAAGGAATTTTATCAACATTCTGGTTTTTCGAAGACAGGATATTTAAGGCAAATTTATAATGTTTTACGTTATGGAAAATTACACGGAGGATCAACGCTTACTCAGCAGTTGGTGAAAAATGTTTTATTGACTTCAGAGAGAACAGTTTCTAGAAAAGTAAAAGAGTTTGTATTGGCGATTCAGATTGAAAAGAAATATAGTAAGGACGAAATATTATTAATGTATTTGAATGAGGCACCATACGGAGGAGCGGCCTGGGGTGTAGGAGCAGCAACAGAACAATATCTTGGAAAGAGTGTTTCGGAGTTGAACTTGGTAGAGTCAATCTTTTTAGCAGGATTGCCTCAACGTCCTTCGGTCTACTCTCCTTTTTCAAGGACACCGGAAGCTTATATAGAAAGGTCGGAGGGGGTGGCAAGGAGAATGAGGGAAGATGGTTATATAGATAAAGATCAAGAAGAAGAGGTTTTAGAAATGTTACCAGAGATTGATTTTTCAGAGAACAGAAGTTTAATAAAAGCCCCTCACTTTGTGTTTTGGGTGAAGAATGTTTTGAGTGAAAGGTATGGGGAGGATGTAGTAGAGGCGGGAGGACTTAAGGTAACAACTACTTTGGATTTGAATTTACAAACCCAAGCGGAGGAAATAGTGGAGGAGGAAATAAATAAAGCTGAGGAATCAGGAAAAGAAATAAGTAATGGTGGAGTGGTAGTTACTGATCCACAGACTGGTGAGATTTTGGCGATGGTGGGATCAAGGGACTATTTTTCAGAGGATATTGACGGAAAGTATAATGTAACCACGGCTTTGAGACAGCCCGGTTCGGCCATTAAGCCAGTAACTTATTTAACAGCTTTAAAGAAGGGCTATACAGCTTCAACTTTAATTATGGACACGCCAGTATCTTTTCCGGGAGGAACAGGTCAGAAAGACTATGCACCGGTAAACTATGATGGAAGATTCAATGGTCCAATGCAACTAAGATATGCTTTGGGAAACTCAATAAACATAACAGCAGTAAAGATGCTTGCTAGAGCAGGATTAGAGAGCATGCTTTCCACAGCTTATGAGATGGGTCTTTCAACTTTAGAACCAACTAGGGAAAATATGAATAGGTTTGGTTTGTCAGTTACTTTGGGTGGCGGAGAAGTTAGGCTTTTAGAGCTGGCTGAAGCTTATGGTTCTTTTGCTAATAAGGGGTTGAGGATGGATACGGTTGGAGTTTTGAAAGTAGAAGACAGAGACGGAAGAGTTTTAGAGGAATTTAGGGCTGGAGGAGGAGACAGAGTTATGACTGAACAGGAGGCATTTTTAATAAGCGACATTCTTTCGGACAATGGGGCAAGAGAGCTAACTTTTGGAGCAGTAAACGGATTAATTGTTTCAGGAAGAAAAGTAGCAGTAAAAACAGGAACAACCAATGATTTACGAGATAACTGGTGTATTGGATGGTCTCCAAATTTACTGGTTGGAGTTTGGGTGGGAAATAATGACAACAGTCCCATGGGAAGGGTGGCAAGTGGTGTCTCTGGGGCAACTCCAATTTGGAGAAGAGTAATAAGTGGTGGCTTAAAGGATAGGTCAAACGTGGAGTTTTCAATTCCGGAAAAGATAATTTCTCTTGAGGTAGACAGGGTCTCTGGTTATGAAGCACATGATGGTTTTGCCAGCAGGAATGAGTATTTTGTTCAAGGTACAGAACCCAGACTTTCTGACCCGGTGCATCTTAAATTAAAGGTTTGTAAGGATGGAAGTGGTTTGGCACCTCCAGGGGATGTTTCTTCAGGAAACTATGACGAGAAAGAATACTTTAAGTTTTTGGAGGATGATCTGATTTCGTCTGATGAAGAGAATAGATGGCAGAAAGGAATTGATGAGTGGATAGCAAGTCAGCCCGACAATGGAGGGAAGTACTATCCTCCAACAGAGTACTGCCATGGTGGTGGAAGTGGTTGGGTGGGGGTAAGTATTATGGAGCCAGGACATGAGAGTACGGTGGGAAATACTTTCCATGTAAAGCTTCGATCTGATTCAGTTAAGAGGATTGTGGGGGCGAAGTTGTTTGTAGATAGAGTGGAAGTTAAGAGCTGGTCAGAAAAACCCTTTGAAATGGATCTAACACTGGAAGACGGGGCTTATGAGTTGCATGCTGAGGTTGAGGATGAAGATGGAAATGTGGGAGGTGGTGAGATAAGAATTGGGGTAAACAAAGTTTGGGATTGGGAGCCATCCCCTACTCCGACAAATACTCCAGTGCCGATAGCAACGGGGGTACCATCAAGCCCAACACCGACCAATAGCCTTATTCCGACAAATACTCCAACAGCAACATTGACACCGGCTCCTTAAGAGAAAAGAATTATTTAAGATTGAAGGTTTTTAGATGAAGAGCTTTGGTTTTTTTACTGTCCAGGTTGTAGTAGGAAGCTCGAAAGGTATAGCGATGAGATGAGGTTTGAGGATCGTGGTAGATGTCAGTGATTTCTAGTTTCCAAAGGTGGTTATCCCCTATTTTCTGGGAGTATTTTTCTATAAGAGCTTGAGGGTCCTCTTTTTCTTTAAGAGAAATGTTGGCGTCTAAGGTGTGGATTTGTTTTTTTAATTCGAGGGCGGTAGTTTTTGGTGTTTCTAGATACGGAGTTGTGGTTTTGAATTTTTGATCAACAAAGTCTAGAAGTTTTTGAATGTTAATTTCTTGATAAGTACTTTCTTTGTTACTTATTGAATATTTATCTGCAGAAAGTTTAGTAAGAAGATTGGTGATATCTTTTTTAAGCGTTTTTTGGTCGGGGTTATAGAGACCTAGGGAGTATCTTTCTTTATATTCTCCTTTTTCTTGCCAGTATACTTTTCCAATTTCAAAAATTTGGATAGGAGAAACTTTGTATTTTTCGTATTGTTCCTTTTGAATTTCTAAGGAAGGAATGATAGAGGTTCTAAGAGCTGGATATTTACTATTGATGTTATTTTGAGTAAATATGGTTTTTTGTTTTTCTATTTCAAGGATTTTGTCTTCTCTGGTTAAGGGCCAGGAGCGTACTTCGTCATAACCCAAGTCAGTAAGGACTTTTCTGATGTGGTCGATAAGGTAAATTTCTGGAGGAGTGATGTCCTTGGTTTTTTTGGAGTGAATGGGCTCGTTTCTTGGTATTTTTTCATATCCCCAGAAACGGATAGCCTCTTCAATCAAGTCTTCTTCAAGAGTAATGTCTTTTCTCAAAGAAGGGATAGAGACAATTAGGCTGTCCCCTTCTTCTTTGACAGAACAGTCTAGGTTTTTGAGGACCTTTAAAACAAAATCAGTTGGGATTTTAATTCCGGCGTAAATTGATACTTTTTGAGGATCAAAAGAAATTTTAACCACTTCTTCTTTTTTGGGGTAGTAGTTATAGATTTTGGAGTTAATTTTTCCTTGGCAGTGTTTTTCAATTAAGGATATCAAGTGGTTGAAAGCTTGAGGGATAAGCTGGGGGTCTAGGAATTTATCCAGTCTAATACTGGCTTCGGTGATGGTTTTGTAGCGACGAGAGTCTTTTCTGACTCGGGTGGGATCATAGATGGCCATTTCAACTAAGGTTTCTTTGGTATCGAGGTCAATTCCGGAGTTTTGTCCTCCAATGAAGGTTAAACTGACCGTTTCTCCCCCGCTTTCAATTTCCATGAATCCTTTTTCAAGATCCAGGGTAGTGCCGTCAAAGGTGATGAATTTCTTTTTTTCTAAAGTGTCTTGCCAAACTAGATCAGTTTTTAGTTTTTCAAGATCAAAGGCGTGGCAAGGAATGCCCCAATAAATCATGATGTAGTTGGTTAAGTCGATTAAGAGGTTTAGAGAGTTTATGTCATGGAGAGCAAGAAAATCCTTGAGCCAATCAGGAGAGGGTTTGTTTTTAATATTTGTTAGGGTGGTGGCCATAAGGCGGATTACCCCAGTAGTGTTTTGGACTTTAACAGGAGTTTCTTTTTGGGTTTTGTCAAAGTTGGGGTTGGGCCTGGGAAGAGTGAGGGGAAGATCGTAGAGGACAGATAATTCTTTGGCTAGACCGAAATAGCCAAGACAGTCTCCCCCATTGTGACGAACTTCAAGATCAATTACTTGTTTTCCATTGATTTCTTCAAGGCCTGTACAGAAATGGCCAATCATGGTGAGGTCATCACCAAGTTGACGAGCAGACTTTTTAAGGTCAGGGAGTAATTTTTTGATTTCAGAGTAAATTAGTTTCATATTTTATTTGGTTTGTAGGCGAGATTGCCTCCTAAAAGAGTTCTAATATCTTTAATGTTGTATTTGGCCATGACCCAGCGGTCAAGTCCTAGTCCAAAAGCAAAACCTTTCCAGACCTTAGGATCAATACCGGCTTTTTTGAGAACAAGAGGGTGGATGATTCCAGCTCCACCGAATTCCATCCATCCAGCTCCTTTGCAGAGTGTGCAACCTTCTCCTTGGCAAGAGAAGCAGGAAAGATCGAGACCCATTCCTGGTTCAACTTCGGGGTAATATTTGCAGCGATAACGAACTTTTACTTTAGGGCCATAAAGGTTTTTAAAGAGCAGATCAATAGTTCCAATGAGACTTTTTAGAGTAATATCCTTGTCGACAACTACACCTTGGTATTGGTGGAAAATAAAGTGATTGCTTTTATTGACCTTTTCATTTCGATAGACTCTTCCTGGAAAAGCAGCTTTAAAGGGTAAGTTTTTGTTTTCGTTTTGGAGAAGTCTTGCTTCTACAGAAGAGGTTTGGGTTCTTAAAAGCCAGTCTGGTTCTTTGATATAGATACTGTCTTGAAGGTCACGGGAGGGATGGTCCTTGGGAACGTTTAGTCTTTCGAAACAGAATTCATCGTTTTCTATCTCGGGACCGTCATAAATGGAAAAGCCCAAGGATCGAAAGAGATTGTTAATTTGAATTTCAGTGACAGTAATAGGATGAAGATGGCCAAATTTTTGAGGAGTGTAAATTGTTTTTTTTGGTTTGGATTCTTTTTTTGGAGAAAGATCGGTTAAGGTTTTTTCTTTTTTGTTAATTAAGTCTTTTAGAGAATTTTTAAGTTGGTTTAGATCTTTTCCGTACTCTCCCCTATTTTCAGTTTCTACAGACGAAAGATCCTTAAAGAGAGAGTTGATAAGGCCTTTTCGGCCCAAAGTCTCAACTCTTATTTGTTCGAGTTTTGACCTGTCTTTGCAGGATTTAATTAGATCCTGGTATTTTTTGGCAATGATTTTTAATTTAGGGCTCATTTTTTTTCAACAAAAAACCTCCTAACTAGGAGGTTTGGTTTTTAAAAGCGTGACAAAACCTCCGTCAGTCTTGAAAGTGTGTAAAGAAAAAGAAGGAGGTTATTTTCATTATCAGTTATTTTACAAAATCAACCAGCTTTTTGAAAGCAAGAGAATCTTTTATGGCTAGTTCAGACATTACTTTACGATTTAATTCTACGTTTTTCTTTTTTAGAAGGTTAATGAAGATGGAGTATTTCACCTGATGAGGAGTTAAAGCAGCGTTAAGTCTTGAAATCCAAAGCCTTCTGAAGTCTCGCTTTTTTAGTTTTCGTCCATTAAAAGCGTATTGACCGGCATGAAGAACTGCTTCGTTGGCTACTTTGTAGAGACTATTTCTCTTCATCCAATAACCTTTAGCTAGCTTGATGATTTTTTTATGTCTTCTTCTTCTGACGACACCTGTTTTTGTTCTCATATTATCTTATACCTAATATTTTTTTAACTTTTTTAGCAAATCCGGTAGGAACTACACGTTTTCTTTTAAGGCGTCGCATTTGTTTTTTACTTTTTTTGCGTCGAAGATGGCGAGTTCCTGGGGAACGTCTTAATACTTTTCCAGTTTTAGTGACGACGAATCGTCTTTTAACGGAACTTTTAGCTTTGTGTTTTTTGTGGGACTTTTTCATCTTGTTTTTTGCTTTTAACAGTCTTTGTGGGACTGAAGGTAGCATACATTCTTTTGTGAATTAATTTTGGTTTAGTTTCTAGAATAGCGATTTCTTCTAATTCAGTTTGAAATCTTTCTACCAGTTTATAGCCGAATTCAGGCTTAGTAATCTGACGACCAATGAATTTTATAGAAACTTTTACTTTATGTCCAGCAGTAAGGAATTTTTTCATCCTTTTAAGGCGGGTTTCTAGGTCACTTTGACCAATGAAGGGGGTAAGTCTTATTTCCTTTAGTTCTCCCCCACCTTTTTTGGGTTTGTCTTTTTGTTTCTTCTTTTCAAGATATTTGAATTTGGTGAATTTAATTAGTTTTACGACTGGAGGGTTGGCTTTTTCGACAATTTCAACCAAATCAAGTTCTTGTTCTTTGGCCATTTGTCGGGCTTCTGCAATAGAAAGGACCCCGATTTGTTTATTGTCGGCATCAAGAAGTCTCACCTCTTGGGCTCTTATGGCCCAGTTAGTGCGGTAATAAGGAGTTCTGGTGTATCTTTTTCTTTTTTGGTATCTGGTCACGATTAGTGGGTAAGTTTACTACAGAATAGGTGAAAGATCCACATAAGGGCTTATTTAATCAAAGCTAGATCTTTAGTTTTGATTTGTTTTTCCTACTTTTTGAAACAGATTTGTCTACATTACCCGCTGATTTTGTTTACACTAAAATTTAACAATTCCTGCCCTGTAATTAAATAACAACCAAGATTAAGTATCACAGTTAACGTAAGACTTGTTTTTCGGGGATGAAAATATTAATTATTCGAATTAAAATAAGTCAGAATGGAATTAATTACATCCACCACAACAAGTACATTTACCACTTTTGACCTTTTTTACCAACTTGGTTGTGGAAACCTTTTTTATTGAAAGTTTTTTAACTGGTTTTCGTTTCAATTTTTCTCACCTCCTTTACTTTTTTTGTTAATTTTTTATTTTGGGTAAACTTTTGTATGTTAACCAACATTGAGGGTCCGGTGCCATGTAGTCACCAAAATAAGCATATGCTATCCCTCTACATCCTAAACACTTGTCTGCAAACTCACACCCCCCACAAATTTTAGATTGTTTCCTGTTTCGAATATTATTTAAAATATCGTTGGTGTACCATACTTTGAAAATAGAGTCTTTTCTTATGTTTCCAATTATTAAAGGAAGCCTTCTGCAGGGCAAAATATCCCCATTCGCTTGAATGGTTAATGTGTTGTAACCAACTGGACAAATTCCTGAAACCTTATTGTCTAAAATTGCCCATAACGTCCTCTCTTTTGTGAGAGTGGTTTTTCTTTCTTGGCAATAATTTGACATTTGATTTATTTTTTCAAAAATTTCTTTGACTTCCAGTGGTTCTAGCATTTCTTTTTTTATTCCTCGACCTAGCGGTACCAACCGGGAAAATGTGATTCTATTGATCCCAACTTCAGTAAAGTTCTTAATGATTTCTACCACACAATCCATGTTTTTCTTCATTAGAACTGTATGAATGGAAGTTGGAATATTGTTACCTATTAGTAATTGTAGGTTGTTAAGAGTAATTTTATACATTCCTTTGCCTCGAATTTCGTCATGAATTGTCTTGTTTCCATCTATACTCACCTGTAACCTTACACCAAGCTCTTTCATCCATCGAATATCTTTTTTTTTGATTAATGTACCGTTGGTTAAGATTGTCAAGTTGATTGGGATGTCACCGCTCTTAATGTATCTGCACAGGCTTTCCAGGAACGGAAGCAAAAAAGGCTCTCCCCCCGTTAGAGAAATCTCTCCGCGTCTTTTCCATTTTTTGCATACATAGGTATATTGATCTACAAAACGGATTAATTCTTGATAATCCAACTCATTTGAACAATTTGGCTCCCCTTGATAGCAATGTTTGCACTTTAAATTACACCTTTCTGATAAATGCCATTGGATGTGAAAAACGGGCTTATTTACAAATTCCTCAGGGAAAAATATAATACCTTTTTTCTTCAAGTAAATAATAAGTTTCGATACTTCTGTTTGATTAACACCCAATTTATTTGTTAATTGTTCTACGGTGTGGTTTCCATCTGCACATTTGAGGAACTTAATTGTATGTTTGTTTAATTCGTAAATGTCACCAGTTTTATCATTGATGAGAAAGGTTTTATGTAGACTGTATTCATTAGCTAATTTGGGTTTTTTATTTTCTTTTCTCATCTTTCGTTATAGTATCATAAATTATGAACTTGGAATTTGGGGGTGTAATTTTTAAAATGAATCCGAACACTTACAGTGTTTTTGTATC
The DNA here is from genome assembly GCA_030613565.1 of Candidatus Shapirobacteria bacterium. Classification (GTDB taxonomy): domain Bacteria; phylum Patescibacteriota; class Microgenomatia; order UBA12405; family JAUWLS01; genus JAUWLS01. Next base: position 27,921 of record JAUWLS010000012.1, read on the forward strand.
CGTAGCAGTTGGCGGTTTGTAATTTATAGCAATGTTTTAACTGTTGCGCCTAGAATTGGAACCCAGGTTTGTTTACTTTCACTAAGCCTGTCCAGAACAGAGCGTTTTCTTGTGGATGTTCTCTATATTTTTCTTTATCAACTAAAAGTTTGTCTAAACAGGAAATGTCGAAAAGATTTTTTGGAATATTGGGATAATTTCTGTAGGGAAATAAACTAAAAAAAACTTTTCCGGTAATGGAAGGTATTGCTCCGGCTGGGTGTTTCAACCTTACACCCCAACCCCTAGACATTCTGTTTTCTATCAAAAATTCCAGCGCAGAGGACAAGTATTCTTGAGAGAGGAAATGATAGATGGAATTTGCCATCAAAACATCAGCTGCTTTGTAGCAAGATGCTATTCCATTTTTATAGTCCAATAACCATTCGTTTTTCAGCCATTTCAGTGTTTTGTTAAGGTCAGTTTTTTGCCATTGTATTTTGGCAAGATAAATCAGTATTCTGCTAGTGATTGGTATCCTGTTTCTGTCTCTATCACTATAGCCAAAAGCAGACCTGTTTTTAAGATACCCACAAAGGTATTCCAAAAAGTTTTTCTGGCTTTGTTTAATCGGATTAATAATAACGGAGTCTTTGACTAATAATAAAAAACTGGCACTTAGTATTGACTCATAAAGATCAGTCCAGGCTCCGTCATCTTTTTGTTCTTGTATTACACGTGCCGTTATCTGTTTTAGTGTCTTTCGAGGTAGATTATTGTAAAGCTTGCAAATAATTGCCAATGGCAAGATTTTTTTCAGTTCAAGGTTGTTTTCAAAGTATTTGTTTAACAACAGCAGGGAATATTTAAACTGACGATTGTCTTCTGTGTTTTTGCTCATAGTGAGATACTGTGCGTCTTGATCTTGTTTTTAATTGAGCGAACAAAAATCTGTAGTTTTTTCTCTTTTTGCTTTTTCTTTCCTCTTATTCTTATTACTACTAAGTTATTTTTTACTTCTCTGTCACCAACAACTAAGATGTAGGGTATTTTTTGCAGTTCTGCTTGACGGATTCGAAAAGAAAGAGTCTGGTTAGAACTATCAAGTTTTACTCTGATTTTTGCTTCTTTTAGTTGATCGACTATTTTTTGAGCATGGTTAGCATGCTTTTCTGCAATTGGTAAAATAATTACCTGGATTGGTGTTAGCCAGATTGGAAAAGCACCGGCGAAATGTTCGGTAAGAAAGGCTAAAAACCTAACATGGGATCCCAAAGGAGCACGATGGATGCAAACAGGTGTCCTTTTCTGACCTTTTTGGTCAGTGTATTCAAGTTCGTAGGCTTGGGGGATGAAAAAATCGATTTGATTAGTAGAAGCCGAAAAAACCTTGCCCGTAACAGTGCGAATATTAAAGTCGATTTTGGGTCCGTAAAAGGCAGCCCCTCCTTTTTCTATTTTGT
>JAUWLS010000032.1 GCA_030613565.1 Candidatus Shapirobacteria bacterium
GTCGAGGGAGGAATCAATTCTAGACTAAAGGAACTACTCCATAGACATAGAGGATTATCAACCCCCCAAAAGAAGATCCTTACATCCCATTTTCTTCACTCCAAACAAGTCCAAAAACCTCCACAAAGTGTCTATTAACTCAAATATTTTACTAATTGCCCCTCATTACCACTTCCTCACAAAAAAATTCTATCAGCATAAATTCAAAACTAACTTCTTGATTGCTAACTAAAAGTAATCTCATGAATCTCCCACAACCTTACGGTCGGGGATTCAAGTTCAGTAGTTACCAAAAAGGGTTTTGAAACGAACTGGGAATGGTTTTTGATATCGGTAGGAATATCGGCGATTTTGGGAGTGATAACAACGTCGTTTTTTAGAGAAGACTTGCGTTTGGCACTGCTGGCCGGATATGTGGGAGCAAATTTTATTAAATGACTGATGAAAATAAAACTAAAGAGTAAGGTTGAGAAGGCGAAAAGGGATGGAGTGATTCTTTTGCTCCTCCCCGCCCCCGGCGGGGACTCGCAAACCCCTTTCTTTTTAGATTAGAGGTTTGTTGCTCGCCCGGAGGGCGAGCAACTATCTTAAAAGATTTTTCAAAGCTTTCCCTTACCCTTTCTTGGCTGGCTTCGCCACCCTTATTCTGTGTCCGCTCCGTCCCACTCCGCCCCGGCGGAACTCCGCTTTGGTTTGATTTTGTTTATTTTTACTAACCTTGTTTTTAAGCTTGGTAAATAATTTGGGAAGTAGTGAGAAATAACTGAAATGTTGAACTCGGATAAAATGCTTTCTTTGAGCTCGTTGTCTAGTAAAAACTGGAATGATTCTTCTATAACTTTCCAAGGCTCAAGATTGGTTTTGAGGCTTTTGTAAAATTCAGCTTTGTCATCATGTCTTAGATTTTTTTGTCCCGTAATATTATTATCTTGAATATTTTGTTTTGTCGGTGATACCTGCTTCAAAGAAAGCCTTTTGTCTTCTTTTGCAAGTTAAACATTTTCCACAGTGGTCTTTGTCTGGAGAATAACAAGAGCGAGTTTTTTCAACAAGTAAACCATGTTCGTTTGCCCATTGAACCATCTCTGTTTTGCCAAACTTTGTTTTGCTCAGAAGTGGATCAATGGTAGGAGAAGTTATTTGCCAATCCCATTCACCAAGGCCTTGGCAAACATCAAGTGTTGTTGCTCTCAGGGCAATTAGTTTAGAGTGAGGAAAAGGGTCGTCATCCACTTGAGCACACAGCACACTACTAACTCTTTTTTTTAGTTTTTCAGAGACACTGATCGCGTATTGAACACCAACCATTTGTAAAACGGTATTTCGAAGAGGATAGCCAAATTTTTTTGAATAGCTTTTCAGGTTATGTTTTATCTCTTTTGGGGGAATAGTGATGGTGATTTCAGACAAGGCATGAAACAAGCCCTTATATTTTTTTGAAAAACATTTTTCAAAAAACCTAGCTGATTGTCTTTCGTACTCAATGTTTGTTTGTCCTCTGTTGATGAAAAGCGGAAACAATTCCATTTTTTTTTCTGCAAGCAGTTTGGCCATTACTATAGTGGAATCCATTCCCCCGGAGTAAATAAAAACCGCTCTTTTAGGCCATTTTGAAATCCATCCTCTTTCTTTGGAAAGGATCATTTCGTATGTTTTTATTTTTGTCATTTGTTTTTAAAATAAAACTCGATTACCTACGGACAAAAGATTCAACGGCCAAAAGAATGAGGTTACAAGTTTCTTTAACAGTACCCGTGTTGGAGATTCTTAAGAAGGTGACCTTGCAGGCTTCTTCTGTGGCAGACATTCTTATTTCATAAACAGACTGTTCGTCGCATATGTCTGGTAATTTGTGGTTTTTTTTTCTGCGACCATTCCCTGACAATCTTCTTTCTTGAATGGTTTCGGGGGGGGCGGTTAGATAGACAAAACAATTAAACACCCTGGCTTGTTCCGGTAATAGTCGACAATGGCCATCGACAATAACTGTTGGGTGTTTGTTGATAAACTCAGGGTATTCCGTCTTTTCTATTTTTTGTTTTCGGGCAAGATCCATGTTTTCTAGATCTTGCCGAGAAGATACTTTACAAATTTCCATCATGATCTCAGAGCCGGAAAAATGACAAGCGCCAGGAATTATTCGGGCTAAAGCCTGACCAACAGTGCTTTTACCTACACCACCGATACCGCCGATATAAAACCTAAGTTCAGTCATTTTGCAGGTAAGTTTTTTGGATAAATTTTATAAAACTGTTCCAGTGTTCCTGGTTACAAATATTAAGCCTTTCTTCGTCAGATAATTCTGCTTTGGTTTTATCCTGACCTTGGGGAATAAAAATCTTGTCCATACCCCAACCGTTTTGACCACGGGGTATTTTAGTCAATGTTCCGTTCTCGTTGGAGGAAAAAACTTTGGTTTTACCTTGGTAGTAAAAGGCCAAGGAATCTGTCCAATAACAAGTTCTATCTTTGACTCCTTCAAGCATTTTAAGAATTTTTTCGGGGGGAAGCCACTCATTAACATATTTGACAAATGGTCCGGGAAATCCACTAAGGTTGTTAATATGGAAGCTGACATCCAGTTTAACTATTGGTTTGTTCAGTTTCTTGCCGGCAAAGTTTGCAGAAAACTTGGCTATTTCTTTTGAGCTTTTCCCCTGGATCTCCGGTGTTTCTGTTTTGAGTTGTTCTATTTGAACACCGCTACCTTTACAAATTTTTTCCGCTCTTTGGATTTTTCTTTTGTTTCCTGTTATGTAATATATTTTCATATTTTCCTTTCTTTATTATTTTGTTAATTTCCACTTTCCTGTTTTGGGGAAGGGGTTGGCATATTTAGTTTTATCTTCAATACCGGCTTTTTTAAATGAAAGCCTTCTGTCCATACAGGCCATAGTGCAAAGACCACACTGAAGTTCTCCTCCGTGAGTACAACTTCTTGTTTGCTCCAGGGGGATTCCACATCCATGGGCAAACTGGAGCATCCTGGCTTTGCTATAGTAATTCCCAAATTCTTTCTCCAGGGGAATGGAGGTAAATTGCCAGAACCAGTCGCCGGTAATTTGACACATAAGCAAATTCTGACATCTTAGAGAGGTTAAGGCGGAGTGGTAAGCCCCATCTTCAGTATGGGTTGAGGCAAAGATTGTTTTGGGGTGAATCATTTTTGCCTGCAGAGAATAAGCATATTCCATTCCCGTTAAAAAAATTATTGGATTTCTGGCAGGGTAACTAGCTCTTTTCCGAACCAAAGGATAGTCATCTAAACACTTAGTTGCAATCAGTTCTTTTTTGTAAGCTTTGCCCGGGACACTTAATTCAATCTCTAGACACGGTCGATATAGTTTTGGATATTTTTCGCTAAATAATTTGTCATAAAAATCTACCGCCTTTTTTTCCCACTTATAGTTAGTTTGTCCTCTAGATATAAAGAAAGGGTAGACTTGAACTTTCAGTTCTTCCAGTAATATGACTATGTTTGCTACGGAGTCTAACCCACCGGACAAGCATGTCACTACCGGCTCACCTGAATTGGGAAGCCTAATAATAAAATTTCTTCTTTTTTTGAATATTTTATCCACTTCAGACAAGAGGTTCAAGTCCTCTTTTTCGGCCATCATCTTGTTATTGATGACACCAGAGTTAACCATTTTTAGTTTTGCCATTTTTCAACAGTCTTTCTTGCACCCTGAATGCATTCTTTGTAAATATGAGCATCTGTAATGAGTCCGTCCAAAGGTCCAACTTCTATTTTGGTCTTTAAATTTTTAGACAAGGCGTCTGCCACTATTTTTGATAGTTTAGCTATCGCCCAAAAATTTCCGTATGATTTCTGGAAAGCATCTATTGATCTGGCTGAAAATATTGTTTTTAAGATGTAGCCATTAATTGGTTTTCTGTGATCTTCGTTTTCAACAAAATCAACCAATCTAAATTGAGCACTTACAATACAGGGTAGATAATCATCTTTGGGGGCAGCTAAAACTGCCTTGTAATCGTTGTTATTGGGGAAAACTATTACTGCTTTCTTGCTTTCAGGAAATAGGCTCAGTCGACTGACCACAAAGTCGATCATTTTTCCGTCAACTATTCTTTTATAATAACTGTCTGCTCCCGGAGGGAAACTAGGAATAATATCAAAATCAAACATCTTTTCTTTTCCGAAGGTTAGTTTTAGTAGAGAATCCAAATTTTTTTTGTTTCCGTATTTTTGGATAAAATAGTCCGGAACAACTTGGGAGTTAGATCTTACCCTGACATTTTGTAAGTCAGCTCTTTCCCTACCTTCATCTAAAGACAGTCTCTTGTATTTTAAAATTGTCTGAACCAAAGTCAACCACATCTCCCCTATTGTTTCTCCCCAGATAAAATGGCCGAACGGTTCTTTATATAAATAACCATGGCGTTTCGTTCTTCTCTTTGTACTGCGACTCCCTTTCATGGAGGATTTTAAAACGAAAACAGAAAACTGTCAACATTACTGTTAAATTCTATTTGTAGATGCTTTGCAGCCCTGGCCTAACAGACCAGGGATAGTCGCTGGAGAAATTCAAGTCGCAAAATATGCCAAAAAAAGCGGCATTAAAAACTTATTTCTACTTACAAACGGCATTCTTATTAATAAAGAAAATATTAATAAATTAAAAATATTTGATGGAATTCAACTCAGCCTAGACAATATACCAACACGATGGCCCTTGAGGAAAAACTACTCTAATGTTCTCGAAAAAACAGTATTACTACTCCAATCAAAAAAAATAAAAATAAATTTCTATTGCACACTATGTAAAAACAATTATGGTGAAATCGATCAGATAATCAACTATGCAAAAAAATTAAAGGTAAGAATCGGTTTTAACACTTTAATACCCTTTGATGCGAACTTAGAGGGGCAGATTCTTTCTCCTCTCCAAACCAAAAAAGCATTTAAAAAAAGAGTTAATAGACACTTTGTGGAGGTTTTTGGACTTGTTTGGAGTGAAGAAAATGGGATGTAAGGATCTTCTTTTGGGGGGTTGATAATCCTCTATGTCTATGGAGTAGTTCCTTTAGTCTAGAATTGATTCCTCCCTCGAC
>JAUWLS010000018.1 GCA_030613565.1 Candidatus Shapirobacteria bacterium
GGGTCACCATACGCGACACCCTGAGTGTCAAAGTTAAATATAGCTTGATACATTGGGTTTATTTTATGGTTCAATGTACCGTCATGGTTATAGGTGAGTCCTGAGGGGAAGATTGAACCAATTAAGGCCTTTATTTGAGGAACAGTGGATCGTTTGTAAGTAGCTCCCAAATCACTTAAAGTTTCTTTGATAAAGTCAGAAAGTTTGTGAATATCGTATTTCTCAAGCGTTGAATCTGATTTAGCCACCTGTGCTGTAGTCATCTTTTTCTCGATCAAAGCGTTTTGTTCTAAAAATATTTCATCGGTGTAGATGCCCAACATATTCTTTTCAATCAAATTCTTAATATACCAACTACTGCTTGAAATGGGACTTCATGAGTGTTTCTGATGTATAAGATTATTGACTAAAACAGGTATAATCTTGTATAATCGAAACATGAAAGATTTACAAATAATCGAAAAAATCCTGGTCGAAAAAGGACGAGTGATTAATTATTCTGAATTGGTTAAATATTTTGCTGAGTATAAAAACGTAAGCAACAAGATATCGTCTCTTATGGAGAAGGGGTTTTTAGTCAACATTAAAAAGGGCGTGTATTACATCTCAAAGTTAGGTAGCCTGGGTTATACGTCCATATCAAATTATATTATTGCAAACACTATTGGAGAAATATCGTTTGTATCATTTGAGGGTTCTTTGAAATATCATGGAATTTTTGATCAAGGACTGAAAAAATATCGCTCAATAGCTAAAAAACAATATTTGAATAAAACACTCGAAAACATTACTTACGAGTATATAAAGGTTAAAGATAGTAGCTATTTTGGACATGAATGGGAAAATGTAGATGGAGGTAAGGCTAAAATCGCCACAAAAGAAAGGGCATTATTAGATCTCATCGAATATAAAAAAAGCATATATGCAATTAGTCTCGTGCTTGAAAAACTCTCAGATTATAAAAAAGAAATAGACTTTAAGCTACTCAATAAATATTTAAAAAATTACTCCCAAGTTACAATTAAAACTTGTGGTTTACTTTTAGACTTAATCAAACAAAATAGTCAAAACATAGAAAAATTGGTAAATAAAAACTCTGCCTCCAAGATTTCAACTTTATCTAACAAGTTTAGTAATAAGTGGCGACTTTATTATGATTCAATTTTAGAAGAACAACTTATATGAAGCTTGACTTAATATCTCGTGAAAAACTAGAACACGTCGCAAGGAAAATTCTAAAATATCCACTACACGATGCGGAAAAGGATTATTTTCTTGCTGTGGTTATGCAAATTATTGCAGAGTCTAAGTTGTCCGAAACTCTTGTTTTTAAAGGCGGTACGGCTATATACCACTGTTATTTGGATCAATTGAGGTTTTCGGAAGACCTAGACTTCACTTCACTAGACCAAAATATTTCTGTTACAGACTTAAAAAATATATTTCAGTCGTATGACATTTTTGAAGTGAAAAAGATGTACAAGTCTGGTGCAACTTTGAAAATAGAGCGTCTAAAATACACTGGAATTCTTGATACTCCAAACAGTATTAAATTTGAAGTCGACAAACTTCAAAATGTATATTTACCATTTGTTAAAAAGAATTATAAAAATGCATGGGGGTTAGAATTTGAAGTCAACGTGATGAATCCGGTTGAAATCTGTGCTGAAAAAATTCGAGCTTGTAACGACAGATTTCGATACCGAGATTTCTATGATCTGTACATGATGGTCAGTAATCTTAAAATAAATATTAATGATGCGATTTTACTTATCCCTAAGAAAGAAATTAGGAAAGCAATAACAAAGGATAATGTAACCAGAAATTTTGAGCTTGCGTTACAAGAAAAAGCGGATAAGTCAGATACTGTCGTTTATAAAAAGGACGTTAGCGCCCTGGATTTGAAAAAATTCCTCGATGCGATACGACTACAGTCTTACGAGGTAAATGTGTAGTTAGATTTTCATTCTTGTAATCGGGGTTCAATTCCCCGTGGGATCACATTCATTTTTCCTCTGGGAAAACATATACCCTAATGTGAAAATTGAACCGCTTAAAGTCATTTATCCCAATTCAGCATCTACTAACTTTATAAAGATTGATATTCTTTATAAAGTTAGCTATAATTGAGCTCATGACTATCACACAAAAACTTCACCAGATTCAAAAATACAGTGGCAAAACCCAAGAGGAATTGGCTCGTGATCTTGGCGTGTCTTTCCCTACATTGAACAGTTGGATAAATGGAAAAAGTCAACCCAGAACAAAAGCTACCGAAAAAATAAACTCTCTTTATCTTGAATACCTGGGTGATACTTCCATAGGAATAAATATACTTGAGAAAAAAAATAAAGAACTTCAACGGTTAAAACAACAGTTTCCAGAGCCATTTTCGTTAATCATGTCGAGAAAAGATATCTATGATGACTTTCTCCTCTCTTTAACCTACCACACAAACAGTATTGAAGGCAGTACATTTAATGAGCCAGACGTAAAGGCAGTTCTATTCGATGACGTAACCATACCCAATAAAAGCGTTCGTGAACACCAGGAGGCTAAGAATCATCAAGGTGCCTTAGGTTTTGTAATGAGATGGATTAGAGACAAAAATAATGCTATTGACGAAGAATTTATAAAACATATCCATCAAATACTCATGAATGGCATTATGCATAATGCTGGAGAGTATCGTAAGCACAGTGTTCGAATTGCCGGAGTAAATGTTCCAACATCTAACTACCTGAGTATCGATGGTCACCTGAGTGAATTTATTGAAACATTTAATCAATTTCAGAAGAAATCGCTCAACCAAGTAGAGCACATAGCACAAACCCATGCTATATTCGAACAAATCCACCCATTTTCAGATGGTAATGGGAGAGTTGGTCGTTTATTAATGCTAATTATTGCTTTAAAGTATAATTTGGCTCCAGTGTTGATCAAGAAAGAGAAGAAGCAAGCATACTACACCTACTTAGAAGAATCACAGGTGAAAAACAACAGTATTCCACTAACTTCATTAATCTTTGATGCTTTGTTTGAAGGTTACAAACTACTGATCACTAATACATAGGAATTAACTTTTCAGGTTGTTAGTATAAATTCTTATCTTCTGATTGCTCATATATCTGGCGGAATTGCTCAAAATGAGCTAGGAGCGGTTCAAACTGAGTACCTTTAGGATCACACAAAGTGAGTTTCCGTCACAATCCGGATTTTCTTCAGCAACACTTGAAAAATTAGTAATCAGACTGACAGTCACCAGATCGGGTATAACCAGCTTTTAGAGCTTGCTTCTCAGAACAAAACCACTGGTCATCTTCCCAAACGTCAACGATTGTTCTATTGTAGTTAGTGCAACCAGGATAAGAATAGAGCTTACGATTTTGACGCTGGTCGTGATTTCCTTTAATAATACAGTCTGGATCTGGAGGAATGGTCTGGGAACATTTCTCATCAAAAATCCCCAGCTTATTTTCTCGAGCATAATCATTAGCATCCTGAATGGCTTTTTTAGCAGAAAAATCATCATAAGTATCAATGGCATAACCATTTCGAACCATGATTTCATTAATGATTTGACCATCGCTGATAACCAAAGCCATTATTCGGTTATATTGGTCAGCATAAGGCTCAAGAAGAATAACCCTCTTTCCTAAAATTAATTTGGACAAGGCTTTCTTTGATTCTTGACCAAGACATTTGTCTAACGCTGGAGCATTAATGGAGGCCAAACGAATGGTTTGTTTGTTTTGAAGCTTAAAAGTATCACCATCGACAATCTTAGTAACTTTGTCTCCCACCTGAGTTTTTCGAGTAAAGTGAATGGTGGTTGCCAAACTCGGAACCAACACAATCAACGCCGCTACACCCAATTTCTTTAATCTCACAAATCAAGTATAGAAAAATTTACTTGCTTTGTCTCGCTTTTTAGGACAGGACAATGACACAATCATGTAAAATATACTCATTAGTAATCACCTATGAAACTTATGTTCAACAAACTCTTTGCAGTATGCTTATTAGTCAGTGACTTTGATAAATCCTTTGATTTTTACAAAAATGTCTTAGGTTTAAAGGTAAATTCTCATGAAGGGAAGTTCGCCAATTTCAAACTTGAAGGTACAGAATTAGCTATCTTTCAAAAAGACAAGGCAGCCTCTATGTTTCCCGAAAAACATATGAATGAAGGTGGTAGTGCAGTGATTGGTTTCCAAGTTAATAATGTAAAAAAAGCTTGTATAGATCTTAAATCTAAAGGAGTAAAGATTTTCGAAGGACCAAAAACTACTGAGTGGGGACAAACAGTCGCCTACTTTAACGATCCAGATGACAATATCTGGGAGGTCTCTAGTAAATAGACGATGAAGTTTAAGAAAGTCGCTTCAATTAATCTAATCCCCATCTCGCCATTTAATTTTGACGCGACCTTTCATAAGCCAGATCATTTCACCTCAGGAGACAATGAATGGAAGCCCGGGATCAGATGGCAAACTTGGTTCTGGAAGGGAAAATGTTTGGGATTGAAGTTTGTAAACAAAGGATCATTATTAAAACCAAAAATAACTGTTGGTGTTTTTTACAAAAAGAAATTAGATGAAGGCTTTCTTGATTCTTTAGCTGAGGAGGTTAGATATAGATACAATCTTGACCTGGACTTAACCAACTTTTACAAACAGTTCAGTAAGGATGGGGTTTTGGGGCCGATCATAAAGAAGTGGAAAGGCATGAGACCAGGCCACCCAAGCTCTCTTTATGAATATCTACTCATTGGTATTGTGCTTCAAAATGCCACTGTCAAACGTTCGGTTCAGATGTTTCAAGCTTTGCTTGAAAACTACGGGAAACAATTAGAGTATGATCGTAAAAAACTTTGGTGTTTTTGGAAACCTGGAGGATTAAAAAACACTACAGAAGAAGATCTTCGATTACTTAAAGTGGGGTATAGAGCTAAATCAATCAAGAAAATTGATGAGCAATTTGCCCAAAAGCTAATTAATGAGTTTGACTTGAGAAAAACAGACAGGGAAACTCAAATGAAAACCCTCCTTGATCTTTATGGAGTAGGGCCAGCTACGGTGTGGTATTTAATATTTGACGTTTTCCACCATTGGGATTTCTTCAACCACATTTCTCCCTGGGAGCAAAAGATTTACTCCAAGGTTTTCTTTGACCAAGATCCAGAAAAACCAGTATCCGTTAAAAAGTTACTTAAACACTTTGAGAAATATGAACCCCATCAACAGCTGGCGGTTCACTACATCTGGGAAGATTTATGGTGGAAAAGAAAAAACAAGCATATTCCTTGGTTAGAGAAATTAATAAGGATATAGATTAGTATTTACAAAACAACACCTTAAACAATAGATTCGTTAACTTTTACCCACTGGTTCAGACACCACCTTCTTTTGACTAACCTCATAGAAACCTATTTCTCCACTATTTCTACCAATACCCGACATCTTATACCCACCAAAAGGAGAGTTATCAGAAAAATAAGAAGTGTCATTAATACTTATTTGCCCCGCATCAATCTTTGAAGCAACTCTTTGAAGTTGTTTTAAGTTTTTTCCATAAATAAAAGCACTTAAGCCATAGATTGTTTCATTAGCCAATTTAATCGCCTCTGCCTCCGTCTTAAATGAAACGACAGGTAAAACCGGACCAAACACCTCTTCTGTTAAAACTTTCATGTCTGAAGTTAAGTTGGTAAGGATCGTTGGTTTGTAAAAGACTCCATTCAAACCTTTAGGAATATCTCCACCTGCCATAACGGTTGCCCCCTTGTCTTTAGCATCTTGTACTTGCTCTATAAGTAAGTCTAATTGTCTTTTTGTTACCAAGGGTCCAATGTCTGTTTTTTCATCAAGCGAATCTCCTATTTTCATACTCTCAACTATCTTTTTAATTCTCTCCACGACCTCATCAAAAACATCCTCGTGAACAATTAATCTCTTTAAGGCACAACAAACCTGACCACAAGCTAAGAAACGTTCACTACAAGCATGAGCACACATTTTATCCAAATCAGCATCTGGAAAAATTATTCCCGGGGAAGAACCACCCATTTCTAAAACTGTAGGAATAAACTTGGAGGCCGCCTTCTCATATAAATAACGACCCACTTTTGTACTTCCCGTAAAATGAATACCGTCTATATCTTGGTCAGTTAAAACATCTCCAACCTTTCCATCTCCAAAAACCTGCCCAAATACACCATCAGGAAAACCAACTTCTCCCATTATTTCTCCTAAGAGTTTTCCTGTTAGGGGACATTCTTCTGAGTGTTTAAAAACAACCGTGTTGCCTGCAAGTAAAACTTGAACACAAGAAATAAAAAAATTAGAGGAAGGGAAATTCCAGGGGACAATTACAGCAATAACACCATGGGGCTCAAGATAAAGAACGTTTCTTTGACTCTCAGTTTCATCTAAAACCTTGGGTTTCAAAACTTCTCTGGCAATACGAATATTGTTCTCAATAGTAAAAAGATCAAAGTCCACATCATCACGACTTTCTTTAATTGGTTTACCCATTTCCATACTCTGCAGTTGAGCCACTTCTTCCTTTCTCTTTTTATACACACCCATCAGTTTCTCAAAATAGGATATTCGTTTCTCCACTGTCATTTCTTTCCAAACAAGCTTGGCCTTTTGGGCCCTACCAACCTTATCTTTTATTTCTTGCTCTGTAGAAATATCCACCTCACCAATTGCTTCGTAGTTTTTTGCAGGATTGGTTGATACTAATTTGTCAGACATATCTAGAATAATTTTACACGATTCAATTTTGGCACTTTTCGCAAACACACAGTTTACGCAAACACTTGAGTTTTCCAAATGGGTATATTAGGCTGAAATTAGGTGAAATATCCATCTGTTTTTCTAACCATCTTTCTGGTCTGGACATTTATGGTTGCGCTGGCAATTTTCGTTAACGACCCAAAATTAACGTTTAATTTGTTTTATATTGTCTTGATCGTATTCAGTCTGGTTATGTTCCTAATTGGATTTTGGCGAAACAAATAATAATGCGCTTGTTCAAACTACTAAAGTACTTACTGACCTATATTTATCGTAAATTTGTCTCAAAATCTCAAAATGAAACTGAAATAATTTTCCAAGCAGTAGAAGAATTGGGTGGGATATATGTGAAGTTGATTCAGTTTGTGGCTCTAAATACCGATTTACTAAACAAAAAAGACAGAACCCGTAGCCTAATGTTCTTTGACCAGGTTCCAATGTCAAAGTTGAACTTAGAAGCCACCTTAACAGAAGAACTAGGGTCAGAAAAATTATCAATGTTTGACTCTATTGAAAAAAAACCATTTGCTACCGGAACTTTTGCACACGTATACAGGGCCAAAATGACCAACGGTCAAGAAACTGTAATAAAAATTAAACGACCGAATATCAAAAGTACATTGTGGCTTGATTTTGTTTTACTAAAGTTTTTGGTCCGAATATTCAATCTATTTTTCTATCAAAAAACAGTTGACCTTATTGGCATTATTAATGAATTTAAATCAAATACTTACAAAGAATTAAACTACTTAAAAGAAGCGGATAACGCCATCTACTTTCATAAAAAATATAAAGGTCACGACCAGATCCACATCCCTTTTACATATACTGACCTTTCAACTTCAAAAATCATTGTCCAAGAATATGTAGGAGGGGTCTCTTTAACTGAAGTCTTACGAATGAAAATACAGGTACCCGATGATCAATTTAAATCTTGGTTGTTTAGTAAGATTGGAACGAACGCCCACTCTATCCTAAAAAATCTAGGTTATGAACTATTCATTCAAGGTATTCGTTTTGAAAAATTCTATGCCGATCCACATCCAGGCAACATAAAACTATTACCCAACAACAAATACTCACTTATCGACTTTGGCATAGTGGGTTTGTCACCAAAAAATAAGCGTAACTTTTACAACATCATCAAGCTTGTTGTTCAACGCACTGATGATCTGAATACGAAAAACTTAGGTAAGGAATTTCTAGAGTGGGGAGCAGCCTACTTTTATCAATGCCTTCAAGTTGTAGATGGTCATTTGTCAAAAGACTCTTCTCGTCTTGATGACCTGGTTCTTAAAAACTACAAAATGATTCTAGACGGTAAAAAAGAAATATTTAGACAAATTGAAATTGAACAAGAGGAAAACTTTACCCAAATGTTTCGCACCATAATCGAGGCTGGTGGGAAATTTAATCTGCAAATTCCTACCGAAATGCTATGTATCCTAAGAACTATCTACCTATGTAAAGCCTGGGGTGAAATATTAGAACCAGGCTTACATTATATGCGTGAAACTTACCAAATGGTTTTAGATAATGTGGACTACCATTCATTAATTAATTATGATTACTTAGAAGAAACGTCAATACCTTTTGAGGTAGCTCTTGAAAAAGTACTTGATTGGTTGACTGGAATCGCCGAATCTGACTCTTCATTGTATAAAAAATTACAATTATCCCTCAGTAGTTTAACCTATGTTTAAAAACTTAATCGTCTATCTCAAATATCCATCAACAGCCTTGATTATAAGTACTATTTGGATTGGAACTACTGTACTTATTGCCTACGACCGAAGTCTACCAATTTTTAAGATGATCATCATAAATTTAGTAGTAAGTTTCATCATTGGATATATCGGGTTCCGAGTAGACAAGAAATAAGCTTACAACTGGCCTTGCCCAAAAAATACTAAACTTCCTCAACAAACTTCTTAAGTACTGACAAAAAAGCTGTATATATCTTCTCTGGTTGGTTTTTAATTAAGTCTCTTAGTTTTTCAACATCCATCCAGGAAGCTTCTTTTGTTTCATTTGTTTTCTTAAGTGGCTCTCCTTTTGCTTTACATCTAAAAATTACCCCAAGAAAAGGACCTTTTTGCATCTGAGTCAGACAATATGGCTTAATCAAACTTGAAGTATCACCTCGATTTACATGATCCTCTCGCTTATCTTCATCTTCTACAAAGGTAATATCTAAACCACACTCTTCTTTTACTTCTCTTCTTAAAGTCTCATATATATCTTCAAAAGCTCTAAATTTCCCTCCTGGTATCTCAAAACTCTCGCTGTAGGTTGGATCTGAAGGCTTGTCTCGTATTTGTATTAATATCTGCTTTTTTCCTTCATGTTCACGCTCTATTAATGCTCCTACAAAAGGAATATATAAAGGCTCACCTCTCAATGAAGGCAACTTGTCAATCTTTTTTGTCATGTCACCATTATAAATCATCAAAGCTCCATGTCCTCATCAAAGACTTAAAAAACCAAAATGCCACGAATGTAGTTTGGCCTCGACCGACCAAGAAACCATGGTACAGTTAATAGAAAAAGAAACTAGAGACCCCGAATCAGAAAGAATGGTTATTTCAAGGTCAAGATGCCTACGAACTCAAATAACAACTCAAATAGGAAACAGAATAGCAATAGAACACAGAGGCACCCCAAGATTGGATCCCAAAACCGGAACCGTTCTTTTACAATACTACCGACCCAGAAAAAAACCTGAACCCGACTCTCAACTCGACACTGATGAAGACCAGAACCCCTTTGAATGAAATAAGAATCTCCATTTTCTCCTCACCACTCCCTTTGGTCAAATAACAATGGTTTTTTCCTAAAAAACACGATAAAAATTCGTACCTGATGTATAATCACCAGATGAATTTAGTCAAAGATATTAAGAACGTGGCTGTGATTGCCCACGTCGACCATGGCAAAACCACTCTTGTGGATGCCTTACTCAAGCAAACCCACACTTTCCGCGACAACCAGGAAGAAATGGCCCAGGAAAGGATCATGGACAGTAATGACATTGAAAGGGAAAAGGGGATCACCATTCTTTCTAAAAATACCTCTGTTTTCTACAAAGACATCAAAATCAACATTATTGACACTCCAGGACACGCTGACTTTGGTGGGGAAGTAGAAAGAGTCATGAATATGGCCTCTGGAGCTCTATTGATAGTAGATGCTGCCGAAGGAGTAATGCCCCAAACTAGATTTGTACTCAAAAAAGCTTTTGAAAGTGGCTTAAAAATAATCGTTGTTATCAACAAAATTGATCGTAAAGATACTGACATCCAAAGAGTCCTAACCGAAATCGAAGACTTATTCTTAAATCTTGCCGTCAACGAAGACCAACTAGACTACAAAGTAATCTACGCTATCGGAAGAGAGGGTAAAACTTTTGAAAAAATGCCTCAAAACCTTGAAGATAAAGGAGACACTAGCCCTCTATTCGAAGCTATCCTAAGCCAAATTCCCACCTCAATCAAAAACAAAGACAAACCTTTCACTATGATGGTCTCATCTTTTGAAAAAAACGATTACCTTGGAAAACTAGCTGTGGGAAAGATAAATAGTGGAAAAATAAAAAAAGGAGACTCAATCAAACTCATCAATCCAGATAGTAAAGAAGTGGGAAGATTCAAAATTGAAAGAATGTATGTCAATCAGGGTTTAGAAAAAGTAGAAACTGATCATGCTGAAAGTGGAGAGATAGTTTATCTAACCGGTATCAATCAAATCCAAATTGGACAAACCATTACTGACCCATCTATTAGTAAACCTCTCTCGTCTATAAACATTAGTGAACCAACCATTAAGTCTGGTTTTGGAGCCAACACTAGCTGTTTTGCCAACAAAGAAGCTAAATTCCTAACTAGTCGCCAACTAATTGAAAGACTAAAAGAAGAGGTAGAAACTGACTTGGGACTAAAACTTGAAGAAGACAAAGACGATCCTTCAAAAGTCTTAGTATCTGGTAGGGGAGAACTGCACTTATCTATCCTAATAGAAAAATTAAGACGTCTCGGTTACGCCATGGAGGTCAATAAACCTCAGGTCATCTTAAAAGAAATAGATGGTGTAATTTGTGAACCCTGGGAAGAGATGACCATTCTCGTAAGTAAGGATTTTGTTGGAGCAGTAAGTGGCGAAGTAGGTAAAAGAAAGGCTCAACTTCTCCAAATGACTGAAGACAAACAAGGTGGAGTCAAAATGGTCTACAAAATCAGTGAGGAAAACGCCATGGGTCTACGAAGTATCTTAATGACCAAAACCAAAGGAGAAGCTCTCATTAGTTTTATCTTTCTGGGTTTTGAGCCCAAAAAAGAAAGGGTAAAATCCACCAGAAACGGAGTTATGGTCGCCACCCAAACTGGTAAAGCACTACCTTTCGGACTAAACCTAGCTCAAAAAAGAGGAACTACTTTTATAGATCCTCGAGAGGAAGTCTATGAAGGACAAGTTGTTGGCCTAAGACCCTTGTCAGGAGATTTAGAAATAAATGTCTGCAAAGGAAAGCAGCTAACTAATATGAGGTCTGCTGGTAATGACGAAGCAACCGTCCTTTCCCCTGCAGTTAAATATTCCCTTGAAGAAGCTTTTGACTTTATTGAAAACGACGAACTGCTGGATGTAACTCCAACAAGCCTAAGACTAAGAAAAAAACTACTATCTAAGCAAGAGAGAAAAAGGCAATCCAGAAAAAACCGATAAAACGTAAATGTAGGATATAATTTAACCCATATAGTCGAAACCATCGCTCTTAAAACTATAGACCTTCCAGCTTTCCAAGATTTTCTCAAAAAAGTCAGGGAAAATCTAAATAAAATACACAAATACGCAACACGCTGTTTTGTAAGATCCTCGGGGAAATGTCCTGAAAAAAAACTTAGAGACCTACAAAATGAACTTAACTCTTTTCTCGCTCAGTAAGAGTAGTCCAATAATGAAAATAAAGCTCTTTGGTTAAAAGATCAGCTAATTCAAACCTCTCCGCCTGGTATTTCACCAATCTATTGCTTTCAAGCTCAAGAGGCCTTGTTAAATAACTACGTGTCCTAATTGAAGACAAAACAAGTCTCTTTTCCCAAGAACAACCAGATCTAATTTCTCTAAGACAAGGGCGAACTATTTTTAAAACATCTTTTTCCCAACCCTTAGTTAAAGGCAAGAAAGAGACCAATCCATCACTCACATCACCCAAGTCCAACCACGCCTCACCCCAAACACTGATTGTATTGTAGTTTACTAAAACAGGAAATGGTAATTTAGAAGAAATGCGTGGAACATCCTCTTTCCTGAATCCGATACCTTTCTCTTCACACCAAACAAGCGCCTCCCTTAAATAATCTTTTGGTACACCAGAAGCAATAGTCAACTGACACCTAATTAATCCCACTGTTTGCAAAAAATCTTCCACCAGTGCTTCTCTCATAGTTCTCGTTGGTAATGGTGCTCTTATTTCAACCGAACCCAAAATAGGTAAAAAATCGAATTGCTCAGCTTCCCGATATGTTTCAGAAAATCGACCACTAGAACCAAATGCAGGTAACTCATTAGTCATTATTTTTCCTCTCTCCATCACAATCAACCATTCTCTCTTCTGATAAAGTAGCTTTTCTCCCTGTCATACCAACCAATTATATCAAACAAAAATCTTACCAATTTCGAACTTTATATGCACCCCTCCTATTAATTGGACCACTTCGACTACCTCTCTTCTCACTTCCTAAATGATTTTTACCACCACCCCAACCCTGACGTCTTCTTGGAACCACTGAAACAGTTTTAGGTAAATTAATATTCCAACTCGCAATCCTTTGTTCCACTGTCATTTTCTCCTTAACTCCATCCACCACCTCAAAAGTTCTTTTTGCCGCACCATCAACCAAACTCCTTCTACTTGGACACAAAGCATCCACAGAACCACCATTTCTCCCAGCAGAATTTATAATATAGGGTAAAGTCAAATTTTAGCCACTAAATCTAGTAATCTTGTTATTTGTTTACTAACGGTTAACTGACGATTATTATATCTCCAAACATACTCAGCTAGATAGAGTGGAATTCTTTCTTTTCTAATACCTCCGCGTGAGGCTAGTTGACGTTTCAAATAGCCCCAGAAACCCTCCAATCCATTAATGTGATTTTTACCTTTAGCATATTCATGTTCACTATGATTGACAGTACGATGGACATAACCCATAGAAGCTAATCCGGTATATGATCGATAAGTGTCTGAACAGATTTTAGAACCAGGTTTGACCCGCTTGGTGATAATCGGGATTAAGTCTTTAGCTTGAGTGTTATCAACCAACTCGGCATGGACTTTACCAGATCTACAGAGGATGCCAAAGACTGGTTGTTTGGTAGTGCCTCGGCCTCATTTACTGCGTGGTTGACTAGCCTTAATCTGCTTTCTCTTGTTTTTCCAAGAACCGCCAAGATAGGTTTCATCCACTTCAACGATACCTTCAAAGACATTAGGAATGTCTTTGACCATTAACTGTCTTACTAGCCCAAGAGCCTTTAAGACCTTGTATCTAGAGATACCTGTTTCTTCAACAATGGCATTGATACGTTGACACCTTAGAAACCATTTTAAAAGGGCTTTCCATTGATATCTTGTTAGACTTATTCTACCCAGTCTGGGTTTGAATTCATAAAGGCATTTTTGACACCTTATCTTGCCTTTTCTGACCTTCCAAAACTTTTTTCCGTTACATTTCTTGCACTCAGCCCTATACATAGCCATAATTTTAACATCATTGGTGGCTAAAATTTGACTTTACCCTAATATAATTTGGCAAACCACCTTCAATTCTCCCCGAACGACCATTAGGGCATATAACATAAACTTCTCCGCCTCTTTTTATTATTTTCATATTTTTAAAATAACAAGCATAAAAAAACCTCCCTTTCTTTTGGGAGGTCATTCTTTTAAAAAATTACTTTCTTCTACAAAGATCTTTCCCCCAAGCACTCCCAAGTAAGGACTCCTTTAAGGTGGATTCCAAAAACAGTAATTAAAATTAAATTAGACATTTTCTCAAAAACGTTCTTCCATAATACTTACTCTCCCCTAGTTTTGTCAAGATCGAATCGTGATAAAATTAGAAAGAAAGGAGGTGATATTTTTTGACCACACAACAAATCGGAACAATAACTCACTACTTTGACAAGATCCAGGTGGGTGTTATTGAAATAACAGAAGGTTCTCTTTCAAAAGGGAACACTATAAGAATCGGAGATGAAGACACTGGTTTCACCCAAGAGGTAGATTCTATGCAGGTTGAACACCAACCCGTAGAAACAGTAAAGAAAGGTGAATCCGCCGGTCTTAAGCTTTCTGAACCATCCCAAAAGGGAACTCTCGTCTACAAGCTATAATAGAAAGTTAAAATGAACTCCAGAAAAAAAGCTAAAGTGCAGTGGCTTCCTGCGCCCGACATCCAAAAAAAAATCAAGTCTCTCTGCACACACCCTGACTTTTCTCATGTAAAAACTAGCTCTGTTCATTGTTTTAGAAGTACAGGGTCTAAAGCTCGAGCTTATGCTCGCATTTGGGGACTTCCTCAAATCTTTAAACTTGCTCTTAATACAGGCTCTCACTATTGCCTTGAGGTAATTTCTGAAAAGTTTGATCCCTTAAATCAACAAAACCAGACCAGAACTCTTATCCACGAACTCCTCCATATCCCCAAAACCTTTTCCGGAGCCCTCCTCCCTCATCGCACTGGCTCCTTCCATTTAAGCACCCAAAGGGTAGAAAAAATCTACAAATCCTTTCCTAAAAAAAGACCTCAAAATGCTTTAAAAAACCTCCTTTTTAGAAAATAAAAAACCTCCCCCTTCTGCTAAACTCCTATTATGATCTACCTATTCCACGGAGAAGACCAATTAAAAAGTCGCCAAACTTTTTATCAGGTTCTTGAGAAACTAAAAACTCCCGATACTCAGATCAAAAAATCCTCTTATCCTAAAATTGACCCCGATAAGTTAGACAATTTTGTAAACACCTCTTCTCTTTTTGAAACTAAAAAACTCCTTCTTTTAAATAATTTTCTTTCTCTCCCGGCTCCTAAACTAAACCCCATCCTTGCTCTCTTTGAAAAAAATCCTGACTTAAATGTCCTTCTCTGGGAATCAAAAACTGCAACTCCGGCAAAAATTAAAAAACTTGTCTCCCCTAAAGCTTTCTATTTTCCCGTCCCTAAGACTATTTTTAGATTTCTAGATTCCCTAAAACCTAAAAATAAATCCATCGCCCTTAAATTACTCCACGAAACTCTAGAAACTCAGGCCGCCGAACTTATAAACTACTTTCTAAAAGACCATCTGCGCCTCCTCATAATGGCCCAGGACAAAGATTTTCATAAAGTAAATAAGTTCCCTTCGTGGCGCCAGTCCAAGCTTATAAACCAGTCTAAGCTCTTCTCACCCCAGAAACTAAAAGACTCTTTCAATCTCCTTGTTGAAAATGAATACCAGAAAAAGACTGGACAACTTGACACTGACCTTGCTTTTCACCTAACCTTATTTATTATCTCTCTAACCTTATGAAACTTTTTTCATCTTTAAAAAAAACTGATTTTAAAAACATTAAACTAATTTCCTTCGACCGAGACGGAGTTGCTGCCCAAGAGGGGACTAAGGTCATTGAAAATGGAAACACCCTCACCATGACCAGCTCTCCTTTAAGACCAGAAATTGTCGAAAAACTAAGAAAGCTTAAGCAAAAATTCCACCTTAACATTAGTTCCGGAAAATCTGTCCTTTATTTATCCAGAAACTATTCTGACCTCCTTTGGGACAATCTTTCTCTCCAGGGAGAAATCGGTATCTTCACCCTCTATAAAGGAAAGGTTCATCAGCATCACCAGTTCACACCTCAAGAACTAGAAAAATCAAGAGACATTTTCCTTGCCTTAAGAGACCTTCAGCAAAAAAGTCCCAACCTTACCGGCTTTGAGCCAAAACAGTTTTTAATCACTCTCCACTGCCAACAAAAAGACCCATCTGTCGAATCCCTTGTAAAAAAACTAGATCCAGAAGGGGACTTTAATTGTTTCTGGAGCGGAGAGGCTTACGACATCTCTCCCAAAACAAGTACTAAAGCCACTGGTATAAAACACCTTTGTCAGCTTTTAGGCTTTGATCTTTCTCAAGTTCTGGCCGTCGGTAATGATCCCAACGACCAAGACCTTCTAAATTCTGCCGGTATCGGAGTAACTACCAACCCCGAATCAGCCCAAGCTCCTTACTTTACCGAAGGTAAACAGGAAAAAGGTGGAGAAGAACTTATCGACTTCCTTCTCTCCCTCGGATAAGATGTACTTATGACTGCCCCAATTGCTCATCAAACTAAAGTAGAAAAACCCTGGGGAAAAGAGATCATCCTCACCCCTCCCGCACTTCCCTACACCGGAAAGATCCTTGAACTAAAAGAAGGTCACCGCCTCTCTCTCCAGTCCCACGAACAAAAACAAGAAACTCTCACTCTCTTTTCAGGAGAAGCTACCCTTAGTATTGGATCTGATCCTGAAGCCTTAGAGGAAGTAAAAATGGAAACACTCAAGGGCTATACCATCTCTCCTGGAATCGTCCATCGTGTTACTGCCCAAACCAACTCCCTTTTACTTGAAAGCTCCACCTCTGAAAAAGGGACTACTAAAAGAATAGAAGATGATTATAAGCGCCTCGACGAAACTCCGGAGGAAAGAAAAAAAATACATGAACAAAAACAAACCTAACGTTTTCTGGTTTAAAGAAATTGATCGTCACGATATTCCTCAAGTTGGAGGAAAAGGAGCCAATCTTGGTGAAATGTACAACAACAGTATTCCTGTTCCTAATGGTTTCGTTGTTGCTTCTTCTGCCTATTTTACCGCCATTAAGGCCAATAATCTTAAAGAGAAAATAGGAAAAATTTTAAAACCAACTAATGTCGACAATCAGGACGAATTGGTCGAAGCCTCCAAAAAAATCAAAAAGATAATAAACAGTCTTGATATCCCCCAAGACATTGTTCTCGATGTCGCCAAAGCCTACAAGAAACTTTGTTCTTATGGTGGTCTCAAAAATGTCGCCGTTGCTGTCCGTTCTTCTGCTACTGCCGAAGATTTACCCGATGCTTCTTTTGCCGGACAACAAGAAACCTTTCTAAACGTCATTGGAGAATCCAATGTCATAAATCGAGTTCGATCTTGTTGGGCTTCTCTTTTTACACCCCGTGCTATTTTCTACCGTGAGAAAAAAGGTTTCTCTCATCTTGATACTGCCGTTGCTGTCCCAGTTCAAAAAATGGTCCAGTCTGAAATCAGTGGAGTTATGTTTTCTATAAACCCCGTCAACAACGACAAACAGAAAGTAGTTGTTGAAGCCGTTTGGGGCCTCGGAGAATATATTGTTCAGGGAACCGTCACCCCTGATCAACACATTGTTGATAAAAACACCTGGAAAATTCTTTCTACCAAAACCGCCGTTCAAAAAATTCAACTTATAAAATCAAAAAACGAAACTAAAAAAGCTACTGTTCCAAAATATAAACAAAAGAAAAGAAAAATCACCGACTCTCAAGTCATTTCTCTTGCTAAAATTGCCCAAAAGCTTCACAACCACTACGGAAAACCTCAAGACATCGAGTGGGCTATTGAAAAAAACAGAATCTATATCGTCCAGACCAGACCGGTCACTACTGTCGAAGTTTCTGAAAAATCTTTAAAACAAGAGCAAGAACAGGAAATCACCACTCCTCCCGTCCTCGAGGGAGATCCCGCTTCCCCTGGAACCGCCTCTGGAGAAGTAATCATCATCAGTAAACCCAGCCAAATCAATAAGGTCAAAAAGGGTCAAATTTTAGTTACTGATATGACCACCCCTGACTTTGTCCCTGCCATGCGAAAAGTAAGTGGAATCATAACCAATAAAGGAGGTCAAACTTCTCACGCCGCCATTGTCTCTCGAGAACTAGGTGTTCCTTGTATTGTCGGCACCTTCACTGCCACTAAAAAATTCAAAAACAA